>JADGQE010000330.1 GCA_017882055.1 Thermoflexales bacterium | reverse complement strand
GCCCGATTGAACGGCGGCGGCTACGGCCAGATGCGTGTATTCTTCGCGCTTGTAACCTTCGATCGATTCCGGCGCGATGTGAAGTTGGCCCAGGCGATAATCCAACAGCACGCGTGTGCCCGCGCCGCGCTGCCGATTGACGATGCGGATGCCCGGCTTCGCTAAGTCTGCTAACGCGGTGATTCCCCTTGGGTTTCCCTTCGCCACGATCAAGCCTTGTTCGCGCCGCAGCAGCGTCACTAAAACCACCGGCACATTCGGCAAATACTGTTTGATGTAAGACAAATTGTATTCGCCGGTTTCCGGATCGAGCAAATGCGATCCGGCCACGTGCGCTTCGCCGCGCCGCAGCGCGATCAAGCCGCCCAGACTCCCGGCGTTGGCTGAAACAAAGCGGCGTTGATGCGCTTCACCCGTCGAGGCCATGGCCAGCTGCTGCGCCAGCAAATCGAGCGTGAGATCGTGCGAGCCGATGTGCATGATGGTTCGATCGATCTCGGCGGGTGACGTGTAAAGTTCGACCGTCACTGCGTCGCCGGTGTTGACGCCTTCGCTGAAGCGCGGAATGCGCACGATGCCATCGGCCCGCACCAGCGACGTCATCACGCCTGCGCCGCGATTCAACGGCGCGGCGACGATCTGATCACCCACGCGGCCGGTGGTGACGCGTACCCACTCGTCTTCACCCATCGGCGACAGCAGCTTGCGCGTGATCCTGGCTTCGACCGTTTGCTTTTGATGGCCCGGAAGGCCCAGCCATTTGGCTAACAACGGTTCAATGAAAATCTCGCCGGTCAATGCAGCCGAAACCGGATAACCCGGCACACCAATGATCGGAATTTTCGATTTTCGATTTTCGATTTTCGATTCAGAATTGATGGTCCCCAAGATCACGGGATGACCGGGACGGACCGCGACGCCGTGCACTAATAATGTGCCGAGTTCTTCGACGACTCTGGCGGTGAAGTCTTCACTGCCGGCCGATGAGCCGGCGTTGATCAAAACAAGATCGTGCGTTGAGGCTGCGTCTCGAACGGCCGCTTTGATTTGCTCAAAGTTATCGATCACGATCGGGTAGCGTGTTGGCAATCCGCCCCAGGCTTCCACTTGGGCCGCCAGCACGATCGAATTGTATTCGATGATCTCGCCGGGTCTTACACCGTTTTCCGCGGCTTGCTCGGCGGTGATCAACTCGGTGCCGGTGGGGATGATGGCGACGCGCGGCTTCTTTCGAACGTTGACACTCGCATGGCCGCTGCCTGCAATCGCGCCGAGATCGACCGGGCGCAAAATATGGTTAGCGGGCAAGACGAGTTCAGTTGCCACCATGTCTTCGCCTAATGGTCTGACCGCGGTCCATGGTGCAACCGGGGCGAGAATCTCAATCTGCATATTGCCGATCGGCTGCACGTGCTCGATCATGATCACGGCGTCGGCCCAGGCGGGCAGGGGATCGCCCGTATCGACGTATTGTGCCTGCGCGCCGAGTTCAAGCCGCAGCGGCTCGGTCTCGGTTGCCGTTAAGGTGTCTTTGGCGCGAACCGCATAGCCATCCATCGCGCTGGCGTGATAAGCGGGCGATGAAACTTTGGCCCAGATCGGTTGCGCGGTGACGCGGCCTAATGCTTGAGCCACGGGAATGTCTTCCCCATCGATCGGCTGCCACTTGCCGGCGATTGTCAACGCGTCGCTGAAACGTCGCCAGGCTTCATCCAGCGGAATATCTTCGAGATAGACTTTGCGGGTCATAGCGTGTCATTCTCTTAAGAGTGTTAGATACGGTGCAACGGATATACATCGGATAAACGGATAGCGCGACTGGCATCCGTTTACGGGAGCACGGCCATTCCCCGCGCAGTGCGCGGGTGGCCCGCCAGGCGTGCACCGCACACCGCACTGCACGCAGTGGGTGCAAGTGTGTGTCCGTTGACAATCCGTTGCCTTACTCCGCCGGTTTACCCCACTTTTGCCGCTGAAAGGCTACGACCTTGTGAGGTGGAAACAGCCGGTGGTATTCCAGTCGCGGTCGTCCGAAGTTGATGAACAGCGCAACTTTGCATTCAGGCAGCGCGGCGAAGTAGCCGATGACTTGCGCTTGATCGTCTTTGGTCATCAAGTGCGTGCGACCTTTCAATTCGACGATGACCGACTTGTCTACGACCAGATCGGGCCGGCGCGTCTTGACGACTTCGCCGTTGTCGAGCGTGATCAAAATATCTGGCTCATCCTCAAAATCAAATTCAGCTTGCCTGAGTTTGATTGCCAGTGCGTCGTGATAATCTGCCTCGCGATGACCCGGGCCGAGTTCGTTGTGCACTTCCATGGCGAGGCCGATGATTTTGTAAGTCAGTTGCTGATGGGGCGCGTTTTCTACTAGAGTCATAGCGTACTCTAGAGTGCAATGCAACGGATATACATCAGATAAACGGAGGGTACATAGTATATTCGTTTATCCGTTGTGCGAAGCAATCCGCTGCCTTGCGGTCTAAAACATCTTCACTTCCACGATCTCACCCGCCTGCACGCCGTTTGCGTCGATGGGAATGATCAGCATGCCGTCCGATTTGACCAGGGTGAAAATCAAGTTACTCTTGCCAAATACCGGTTCGGCCCACCACTCGCCATCGCGTTCGATCAACTTCACTTGAATGTAATCCACACGGCCTGGCACGGAAGCAACGTTGTGCGACAATCGCGCTTTGATCCTGTTCTGCACCGGCGGGCGATCGCAGCCTTGCATTTTCCACACCGTCGGCGTGATGAACAGATCGCCAACGACCATTGCGCTGACGGGATTGCCGGGCAGGCCGAACACCGGTTTGCCATTGCACACGGCCAGGATCGTCGGTTTGCCGGGCTTGATCGAAACGCCGTGCGCGAGCACGCCGGGCTGGCCTAACTGATCGATCACGTTCGAAGTCATGTCGCGCACGCTGACCGAACTGCCCGCCGATAGCACCAATGCATCGGCTTGATTCAACGCAGTCCGGGCGGCCGCCAATAGTCGATCGAAATCGTCGCCGATGATGCCGCCTGGCTGCGGAATGCCGCCCGCCTGCTCGACCAGTCCGCTGATCGTATAAGTATTCACATCGCGTACTTGACCGGGCTGCGGCTCGGCCTGCGGAACGATCACTTCATCGCCGGTTGCGAGGATGCCGACGCGCGGACGCTGCGCGACCTTGATGCGCGTGATGCCCATCGCCATCAATCCGCCGATGTCTTGTGGACGCAGCCAATGTCCGATCGGCAACAGCGGCTCGCCGGCTTTCACATCTTCGCCGATTTGCAGAACGTTTTCGCCCGGCGCAACCGATCGCATCACTTCGATTTCGCGCTCGGTGGTTTTCTGCGTTCGCTCGATCATCACCACCGCGTCCGCCCCGTGAGGCAGCATACCGCCCGTGTGGATGATGGCGGCCTGGCCCGGCCCCACCTCGATCGATGGCGCTTGCCCCATCGGGCTTTCGCCGCTGACGGTCAAATAAGCAGGCAGGGCTTCAGTTGCGCCGTAGGTGTCCGCGGCACGCACGGCGTAACCGTCCATCGTGCTGCGCGCAAATGAGGGTAATGGATTTGCGGCGACCGGTGTTTCGGCTAATACACGCTTGAGTGCGCTCGCTGTATCGATGGTCTCGGTCGGCACAGCCGCGCGCAAATGATCGAACAATTTACGAAGCGCGTCCGTCGGTGTAAGAACGGTGAAAAGCTCTGGCATGACACTTCCTGTAAGACAAGCTGGCAACCTGTCCCCTGGCCTTACTCGGTGTGGCGAGTTATTAACTTGCCTTATAGGGTCAGCTTAGCCTGCCACTCTTTTACCCAGGCTGCGTCCATCCGTGCCAGCCGATTTTTCTTGAGGTTCTCTTTCATGATCCAGATCACATCTTTGTCCTGGCTGGAAAACCACTGCTCCATATTTCGCTTGCCTTCATCCGGCAGCGCCGCGACTGCGACGCTCCAACAGTAGGCCAGGCCTTTCTTCAAAGCAATGAAGGCATCGCTCTTGCGATCGTCAACCTTTGCGATTGAAGCGGTGATATCGTTTAGGATTTTTAGAACTTGGGCGGCCTGCTCGGCGTTGTGCAATAGGCGCGGCTCGCAAATGCCGGCGGCCGCCGCGCGTTGTTCCAGCGGGCTGCCCTTGCTCCACCTGGCGGCTTCACGCAACAGCGCATTCATGTCCTGATCGCCGAGCCGCTGCAAGGCCATTGCCACACCTTCACGCATCCGCCAACGCGGATCGGACGCAAAGCCACGCAATGTCTTTAAGACACTGCGATTGCCTTCGGCCGCCAATCGTCCGAGGCCGACGACGCCGCACACCGCCAGAAACACCTGCGGCGAATTAGTCGGCGCCTGGAACGGATCATAAGTGAGATATCGCTCGAACAGTTCGGCATCGCCTTCATCGGCGACGGCTTGAATCAACTCCAGGTTGGCGCGCGGGCCGGGCAAGCCGGACTCTTTTAGCAAGAATGAATCCCAGCTCTTGAGCTGCTTGAGTTTCGTTTTGTATTCGTCGAGTTTAGTCATCGAGTCTGCTCGTTTGATTAAAGCAGAGGCGGCTTCCACGCCGCCGGAACGCGGGGGCTACGCACGGAGCCCGCTCTGCTTTATGTGGCGGTATTCTTTTAGAATCGCAG
>JADGQE010000036.1 GCA_017882055.1 Thermoflexales bacterium | reverse complement strand
CCCATGCCCGGTGCTCCACTGGAGCACCGGGCATGGGCAGGACGCCCGCGCTACTGCGCGCTGCATCGTTGCCAACGACCAATCGACCCATTGACCAATTCACCAGTTGGCAGTAGGCCAATCATTGCTCGTGGTTCACTTCTGCGCGCAGACGCTGAAGGTCTTCATAAAAGTCTCAGGGCTGTTCTGCGCCAGACCTGAAAGGATAACGCCAGGCCGCACTCAACTCCTGGCGCAATAACACGCGATCAATCTGGTTCAACTCAAGCAGGCGCTCAGTCGCACGACCAGACGCCGATCGGGGCACAATCACCGGACCGTCCAACCGAAAGTGCTCGTGCCACTGCTGCTGACGCGGATTGAACAACGGGACACCTTCGGTCACCCGTCAGCGGATCGAGCGCCGCGATGTTACTGCCCTTAAAACGATTGCATTGAGCACAGGCATAAGCCAAATTGTCTGCCTCTGTCGCACCACCGTGCTTGACGGCGATGACGTGGTCGATTTCGTGCTTGAACGCGGCATAGTCAGCGTAAACCAGACAATACTCGCAACTTTCCTGGGCCCGCGCCGCCACCCGAGCGCGCAGAGACGCAGGAATATAAGTCGTGCCGTGCGGTGCTCCAGCCGGTTATAAGCCTTGGCCTTGAGCAATGACAACATTCGGTCCATGCGAATGTAGTGGTCGAGCTCCTCTTGCTCTGGCAGCGTCAGCGAGCGCTGACGGTTGATCTCCGACAACTCGCTAAAGCGCTGCTGGGCTGCCGATGGCGGCTGAAAGTTGACGATCTCCCGCACCGAGGGCGCGCTGGCGAGAAAGTCCAGAACTTGTTCATAAAACGGCAAAGCATATTCCTTGACACCCATTCTTACCTCCCCCATGTTTCGTTACTACCTCGACAATGTTAGGTTACCGGTCAGCCGTCATACAACGCTCGCGTACCCGCGCTATTGCGCGCCGCAACTATACCCCCTGCCCATAAGTCAATACACACGCTTGCCTGCTCTATTCAATTGTCCGCCGATAAGCCCTGCCCCTGACCAATCCCCAATCCCCGCTCCCTACTTCGTTGCCATCTTCACCCCGGTATGCCCCGGCTTCTCCGTCGCCGTCACCGCGATGCGCACGCTCGTCCTGGCGCGAAGCGCATGGCCTGCGTCGCCGTACGCGAAGCGCCCAGTGGCCGCTGCCGGCCGATTTTTCACCCGCCGGGCCTGACTTCGATTGCGCCGCCGTTCGCGTCTGTAATCGCCACGCTCACGCCCGTCACACCTGCCCTGCCGAAGGTGCCAAAAGGTCAAAATCGTCGTGGGCGCGCCACCAGTGTGTCGGCGACGAACGTGCAATCGCGCAACTTGAATCTTCATCGCAGTTGCCCAACGTTCAATCCTCGTTCTCCGACACGGCCTCTTTTTTAACCCGACCAGCCAGCCCTAACAAACGCGGCAACACAGCGTCAACTTGAGCCATGTGATCCACATCGACCTGACCGATCCAGCGCACCAGTGCCTCTTTGGTGACTGCGAAGATCAACCCCAGCAGTACCTTGGAATGCACCGGCAAGTTCGCCGTGCCTTTCGGCAACAGCACGTCCTCCGGATAGATAGTTTCTGTCCGAAAAACGTGTTCAAGCTAAGGCCTCGGCCAGTGAGACATGCCGCTGATTCAGTTTCATCGCGATGACGGCCAGGTTGTTAGCAATGATACCCCAACCGACCCAACGTTCCAGACCGGGCAAGCCATGATTGAGGCAACGGTCCAACCCACGCGCTCGGCGCAAGTGACTGATACGGCCTTCGATGCCGTTGCGGAATCGGCGGGCGGCGCGGAACCACGGTTGATGCTCATACCGCGGCCGGGCTTTAGACTTGTAGCCGGGCTTGGGCAAGCACACGCGCCGCACGCCCAGTTTCCGGGCCTGGCGTTCATTCGCTGGCGAATAGATGCCGCGATCGCCACTTACTTCGCGCGGGGCTTTGCCGAATTGACGCCGATGGGCTTTCAGACTGGGCCGCAATTGATCGGCATCGGGCGGATTGCCGGTCAGAAGGCGATACTCGCTGATCAAGCCGCCATCGACTTCGGCGTACCAGATCTTGTGACCGAACTCGGTGTCTTTGGGTTTGGCTTTGCCGCGACAAATGATGGCGGTGTGCGGTTCAAACAGGCTGACCACTTTCTCGCTCGCGGGCACGGCCACTTCTTCTATAAGGCGCTGTCGCGCCTGCCCGATCACTTGCTGAACCCAAGGCACATAGTGCTCGAACATGTCCTGAAGTCCAAAGGCGACCAGGTCGGTCAGGTTCGCCAGGCAGGGTTGAATCTGAGCGACCTGCGCCACCAACGTGTCGGCCAGGTGGATCAATTGCGCGTACCATTTCAGGCTGGATTTCTCGGCTTTTTTGCGTGGACGTTTGGCCTGCTGAGCGATCAGGCGAGCCAGCCGCCGGGCTTGTCGATGGCGATCCCGAAACCAGGCTTTCTGGGCCGGGGTGTCTGGCCGAACCAGGTCGCGCGCCTGATGGACCAGCCGACTCAAAACGCGCGCCGCATCATTCAACAAACTGCTATCGGTGGGATAATGAATGTGGCTCTCGATCACCGAACTATCGACCCGCAAACGGGTGCCGGTCGTGATCCCTGCGGCTTGACCCGGCTGCACGACCTTCGCCTGGATCAGCCTGAGGGTCTTGGGTTTCAACAAGGCCTCGCGATCCCGAATCGTCCGAAAATTGGGCATGGGCTGCTGGTACAGTTGACACACCCAGCGCCAGCCCGCACTGGTCTTGACTTCGTCCGCCAAGACGCGATAACTCCAGCCCATCAGGCGCCGCGCCACCGCCAGGCAACCCGTCACCACCAGCGGCAGGGCGTGACGGCCCTTCCAACGGGCTGGCGTGTCAGCGGCCGCCAAATCATGCCGCATCGCCAATTGAATCCGGGGGTCGCCAAAAACCTCCCCCAGCAGATCGTGCCAAGCGCACAAACGGACATCCTGCTTCGCCACCAGGACCAACGGACTGCACAGAAAATCGTGATCGACCGGATAGGTTATGATTAGCATGGAAGACCTCGTAGAGAGAGTTGGTGGTGAGCCACTCGATTCTACAAGGTCTTCTCTATTTCAGGGTGTTAGACAATGTGCACATGGTTCGCACCACCAACCCTTTTTCGGACAGAAACTAGATAGCATTTACCTTGCGACTTGTCAAAGGGGCCACAATCACCAACGGGTAGTGCGGGTTCCTGTTTTCGACATCGTCTTGCAGGATCAGGACTGGCCGCGCCTTGATAGCGCCGGCCGAATCCTTCTCGTGGGGAAACGCGTAGCCGCGCAACAGGTAAATAGCGCCCCGCCGAAATTGGGACTCAGCCAAGGAGCGCCTCCCAATTTTCCGTCTCCGCCTCCAGGCCCGTGCGCCATGCTTCCACCGTGTAAGGCCTGAGTTCTTCGTGAATTTGCCGTAACAGCCGGGCTTGCTCCCCGGCCTCCTGTGCGGTCCAATTGACCGTTCGCCGATCTTCCGGTGCTGGTTGAGCGTCGCTGACCGCCACGGGGATAATCCGAATCTCACCGGGTTGGACCAGCACCTGCCATTGTGCGCCAACCCCGGCACTGCGCAGCAATTGCTCATCAATCCAGATGCCCTGCTTGACCTCTAAGAGCCTGTTTGTTAAATCAGGCTTGTTTCACTGCACAAGTTTTGATGTAAGATTACTGTATGCTTACCAAACGTAAAGCCTATCCCTCCGACTTGACTGACTCAGAATGGAATGTGTTGGCCCCGTTGTTGCCGCCCGCGAAACAGCGGGGACGTCGGCGCACCGTCAACTTGCGCGAAATCGTCAATGTGATCTTCTAGGTGTTGCGGACGGGCTGTCAATGGAACTACTTGCCGCATGACTTTCCCCCGGCGGACACGGTCTATGGGTACTTTCGCGCTTGGAAGAACGATGGGACCTGGGGCAAACTGAATGAGGTGTTGCGCGGCCAGGTGCGTCAGGCGGTGGGTAAGGAAGTCGAGCCCAGCGCGGGCGTGATCGATAGTCAATCGGCCAAGACCACCGAAGTGAGCGGGCCGCGTGGTTACGACGCCGGTAAGCAGGTCAAGGGCCGCAAGCGACACGTGCTGGTCGATACCTTGGGCTTGCTTCTGTTCGTGCTGGTGCACCCGGCTAATATTCAAGATCGGGACGGGGCGCGCCTGTTGCTGGAGCAGATTCGAGCGCGGTTCCCGCGCCTGAAATTGATCTGGGCCGACGGCGGGTATGCTGGCCCCAAGTTGAATGACTGGGTGCAGCGCATGTGTCACTGGGTGCTGAGCATCGTGAAACGCTCGGACGACATGACCGGTTTTCAAGTATTGCCGCACCGCTGGGTGGTAGAACGCACCTTCGGCTGGCTGAATCGCTGTCGGCGTTTGAGCAAAGACTTTGAACAGTTGCCCGCCACCGAAGAGGCGTGGGTGTATGCGGCCATGACGCGCTTGATGTTGCGGCGATTGGCCCGCGCACCAGTCGGCGTAGAAGATTCGGAACAAGGGTGAAGACCGTCTGATGATCATGAGTTAGTGGTTCGCCGGTCAGGCTAAGCACCGGCCATCTATTTGCGGTGATGCCCCGCTGACCGCGCGAAAAGTTTTAAGTATTCCTGTCAAAACCTATCACAAGCCGAATTTCAAAACAGGCTCTTAGACTAAAAAAGTGGTGAAAGTGGGTAGTGCATACTCTTACCGCCTAGAATCTAGCCTCAATCCGGAAGGCGCAACGATTGTGCCACGCAGTGTCCGGATATATGAAAGTCTGGCGGGGCAAGCAGTGACACTCCGCGAACAAGATGCCATAGTTTGAAAGTTCCGTTTGCGAGTAACGCAACCAACGTGCCTGCAAGTCTATTCGCATTTCTGAAGGCACGCTGATTGCGCCCCACAGTCCTAATCCAATCGTTTGTGGAAGCGCCCCACCGCCACGCCCATGACGATCACGCCGAAGATCGCGAGTGTAATCACTTCGTTCGAGATCGATATGAGGCCCACGCCCTTGATCTGCACGGCGCGCACGATCGTCAGAAAATAGCGCAGCGGCACCAGATAACTGATCACTTGCAGGAAGGCTGGCATGGCGGCAATGGGGAAGAAGAAGCCCGACAGAAAAATCGAGGGGAGTTGCGTGACGACGGCCAGCAGCATAGCTTCGAACTGCGTCTTCGCCAGGGTCGAGATCAGCAGTCCGATGCCCAGTGTCGTGACCAGAAACAACGCCGACAGCGCCAGCAGCAGGCCAAGGTCGCCATTGATCGGCACCTTAAACCACAGCGTGCCGATGATGAGAATCTCCAGCAGCTCGAAGAACGAGATGATCACATACGGCGCGAGCTTGCCGACGATCAATTCCCAGGCGCGAATCGGCGTGATGATCAATTGCTCGATCGTGCCGCGCTCGCGCTCACGCACGATGGCCGTCGAGGTCAGCAGCACAGCCAGAAATTGCAGGATCATACCGATCAGGCCGGGGATCGTAAAGTAGGCATTGACCAGATCGGGGTTGTACCAGACCTGCGTGCGAATTTCGACCGGCGGCTGGATCGCCCCACTCTGCCCGCGCGTTTCGAGCGTGGCGCGCAGCACCGCGGTCGCTTTGGTCTGCCCGATCAAGGTTGCCGCCGACAACGCGGTACCCGCTACGGTCGGGTCCGAACCGTCGATCACAAACGCGACCTGAGCCTGGTCGCCCTGCGTGATCCGGCGGCCATAATCGGGCGGAATAATCAAACCGGCCTTGGCCTGGCCGCTGTCGATTAAGACCTTCATTTCTTCGACCGAGTCCACATCGAAGCTGAAGCTGAAGTAATCGGCGTTGCGGTAGGCGTTGAGCAGGTCACGGGCCGCGGCTGATCGATCTTGATCGAAGATCGCAATCGGCACATTGCGCACGTCGTTCGTCGCGGCATAGCCCAGCAGAAACAGCATGATCACGGGCATGACGAACATGATCGCCAGCGTGCGCGGATCGCGGATGATCTGGATGAATTCCTTGCGAATGATCGCCAGCAAACGCGAATTGATCATGGTTCGGCCTTTCGCGAAAACATCGTCTCTCGCATTCTCAAACCAGGCAAGTTTGCAGCCTGTCACAAAACAACAGCGGGAATCGCTCTCACCCCCGCAACCCCCGCTGTTTTTCTTAGTATCTGCGAAACCCGGAAAGATCCAGGTCAGACGACGACATCGTGTCCGGCCAGCGCGATGAAGACATCTTCCAGCGTCGGCTCGACGCGTTCTATCGTCGCTTCGGTAAAGCCGGCGCCGTTCATCACCCTCTTCAGTGACTCGGCGGTGTGAGCATTGGGCGCGGTGATCACCCGGAGTCGATCACTCGCCAGACCGGCGCGCACCACGCCCGGCACATCGTGCAACGCCGTCAGGGCCGTAACCAGCGACGCGCCACCATGATCGGGACTCACCTCCCAGGCCGCGCCGGGCAGCGCTGTAGTCTTCAAGCAGCCGGGCGTATCCAGCGCTAACAACTTGCTGCGAAACATGATACCGACTCGATTGCAGTGCTCAGCCTCGTCCATGTAGTGTGTGGTCACAAAGACCGTCGTGCCATTCGTCGCCAGGTTGTAGATCAAATCCCAGAAAGTGCGGCGCGCCGAAGGATCGACCCCGCTGGTCGGCTCGTCGAGGAAAAGCAGTTTCGGTCGATGCACCAGCGCGCAGCCCAATGCTAATCGCTGCCGCCAGCCGCCCGATAGTTCGCCGGCCCGATCGTTTTGCCGCTCGGTCAAACCAAGCATGTCCAATACCTCACGCAGGCGCCCGGGCCGTTCGCGCCGGTTGATGCCATACACCCCGCCGTAGAAATCAAGGTTTTCACGCATCGTCAATTCATCATACAACGCGAACTTCTGCGACATATAGCCGACGAGCGGACGAATCGATTCGGCCTGCTTGCGAATGTCGTAGCCCAGCACGATCGCGTCACCCTCGGATGGTTCCAGGATGCCCAGCAGCATGCGAATCGTCGTCGTTTTACCGGAGCCGTTCGGGCCAAGGTAGCCCAGCACTTCGCCTGCCCGCATGGTAAACGAGACGCGATTCACCGCAGTGAAATCGCCGAAGCGTTTGGTTAATTCTTTGACTTCAATGACATATTCAGACATAGATCACTCTAACCATTCACGACTCGATGAATCATTGGACCTGGTCAGCCTGCTCGGACAGTTCGATGAAGACATCTTCCAGCGTCGCCGTAATCGGCCGGATGCGCTGCATCTGAACGCCCTGCGTCCGCAAGACGGTCGGCAACCGATCGATGACGCGATCGCCGCTGCCTGGTTTGATGCGCAGGTGCAACCGATCGCCAAAGACCTGCACGTCTTCCACATCCGGATCGGCCACAGCCGCGTGGCGCATTCTATCGAGCGGATCGCCGACCAGTTCCAGGACGCGACCATTCAAATGGGAAGTTACTTGCCCTGGCGTGCCTTCGGTAATCAACTTGCCACGACTGACAAAGCCCACGCGTGTGCAGCGCGATGCTTCGTCCATGTACGGTGTGCTGACCACCACCGAGACGCCTTCCTGGCCGACCAGGCGAATGATCAACTGCCAGAAATCCTGGCGCGTCACCGGATCGACGCCGCCGGTCGGCTCATCCAGCAGCAGCACTTTCGGCCGATGGACCAGCGCCGTGGCCAGTCCCAGTTTTTGCTTCATGCCGCCCGACAGTTGTTCGGCGCGGCGGTCGCTGAATTCATCCAGGCCGACAAACTTCAAAATCTCCTGTGCGCGTGGTTTCCAGTTTGAAGTTGGGATGTTATGCATCTCGGCAAAGAAGCGCAGGTTCTCAAGCACGGTCAGATCGCCATACAGACTAAAGCGCTGCGCCAGATAACCGATCTGCGTCCGCGCCTCATCGGGGTGTTTGATCACGTCGTAGCCGTAGATCTCGGCGTGGCCGGAATCGGGCCGAAAGCCGCCGCACAGCAAGCGCATCGTCGTCGTCTTGCCTGCGCCGTCCGGCCCGACGAAGCCGTAGATCTCACCCGGCTCGACTTTGAAGCTCAAGCCATCGACCGCGTGGACCTCTGCGAAAGTTTTATGAAGTTGATCGGCAAGCACCGCACTGGTCATGGTTTACCTATCGCTGAACCCGTTATTGGGAAAACACCACATCGGCCGGCATGCCGGGCTTGAGTTTGCCATCGGGGTTAGTGACATCCACGTGGACAGCAAACACCGTCGTCGCACGGCCTTCGGCGGTCTGCACATTGCGCGGTGTAAACTCGGCCTGATCCGCGATATGAGTCACTGTTCCGGTAAAGGTTTGGCCTGGGAACGAATCGACCTTGACCTGAGCGGCCTGCCCCAATTTGATCTCGCCGTAGCGGCTCTCAGAGACATAGACCACGATGTAGAGATGAGCCAGATCGCCAATGGTCAGTAGCGATGCTCCCGGCATGACCACCTCGCCCGGCTCGATCGCCCGCTTGAGCACGACGCCCGCTAACGGCGACTTGAGCGTGAGCTTGTCGAGCTGCACGTTCAGCACGCCGATCGCTGCGGCAGCCGAACCGGCTTGAGCCTGAGCCACTTCGATTTGCGCCTGAGCGGCCGCCAGCTGTTCGGGACGCGCCCCGCTCTTCACCTGATCGAGTTGCGCCTGCGCCTGCGCCTGCTGAGCTGTCGCCATATCAACCTTAGCTTTGGACGCATCTAATTCTGCCTTGGTCGCGCCGCGCTTAAGTTGATTAAGCCGTGACTGGGCGGCAGCCAGTGCCTCATCGGCAGAATTGAGCGCAGCGCGCGCCTGTTCTTCGCGCGTGCCCAGGCCGGGGCAAACACTGTCTTGCGTGCCATCCTTCTTGGTGAAGGTGTAACACTTCATGGTCGCATCATGGGCATCTAACATGACTTTCTGCTGCGCCGCTGCCTGAGCGATGGCGGCTTCCGCAGCCGCGATATCCGCCGCCTTTGCGCCGTTTTGTAGCTGCACCAATAGAGCCTGCGCATTCGCCACGTTGGCTTGCATATTGTTCACAGCCTGTTCAGCCGCCGTGATTTGATCGGCCTGCGCGCCGGCCTTGAGCAGATCGTAACTGGCCTGGGCCGCTTTGACAGCGGCTCGCGCGGCAGCCACGGTCTGCTGCGATTGAGCCAGCTGGGCCTTGACCAACGAATCGTCCAGATGAATAACGGCTTGTCCGGCCTGCACCGTCTCGCCTTCTTGAGCAAGCACATCCAGCACCCGGCCACCCACTTCAGGTGAGAGGGTTACATCGGTCGTTTCAATCGTGCCGGACGCCGTCAGCCCACTACTCTCCGCCGAGGCGCGGTTCGACCACAGATAGGCCCCGGCTGCCACCACAACGACAAGGATAAGAATCGGTAAACGCCTTCGCATGTTTGCCTCCAACTACACTTCATGTAGCATTGAAATTTCTCGATGGCAGTCGATTGCCATCCGTTTAGTCTAAGGTCTTGTGGAAACGACTCACGGCTAACGCCACGATTGCAACGCAGAAAATCGCTAACGCCAGCACGTCGCCGCTGAAAGCCTCGATGCCGGCCCCTTTCAGCATAATCCCTCGAACGATGATCAGGAAGTAGCGCAGCGGCATCAGGTAACTAAGGGCCTGCAAGAAGGGTGGCATCGCCGCAATCGGAAATAAGAACCCCGCCAGGAACATAGACGGCAGCTGGATGAGCATCCCCAGCACCTGGGCTTCTTGCTGCGTCTTCGCCACGGTCGAAATAAACAGGCCGATGCCAAGTCCGGTCCCCAAAAACAGGGCCGACATGAGCAACAACAGACCCAGACTGCCATTCATCGGCACATGGAATACCAGTGTGCCGATGACCAGCACCTCTAACATATCGAAAAAAGCCAGGAAGATATACGGTGTGATCTTGCCGATCATCAACTCCCATGAGCGAAGCGGCGTGATGATCAACTGCTCGATCGTGCCTCGCTCACGCTCGCGCACAATCGAAGCGGCGGTGAGTGTCACCGTGAGTTGCAGCAGGATGGTACCCATCAACCCCGGGACCATGAAGAAGGCCTGAACCATGTCTGGGTTGTACCAGACCTGAGTGCGGACCTCGATCGGTGAACTGGAGGCCACGGATTGGCCGTGCGACTCAAGCGAGGCGCGCACGACCGCTGTCGATTTGGCCTGGCCGATCAAGGTGGCGGCAGACAGCGCCGTGCTTGCCAGGGTCGCATCGGAACCATCGATCACAAACTCGACCTGCGCGGGCTCACCGCTGGCGATACGCTGGCCGTAATCGGGCGGAATGATCAATGCGGCTTTGGCTTCCCCACTTTCGATCAACTGACGCATTTCCTGAACGGACTGAACCTGATAGCTGAAGGTAAAATAATCGGCCGCCCGATAAGCATCCAGCAGATCACGCGCTGCCTGGGAGTGATCTTGATCAAAGAGCACCGCCGGCACGTTGCGCACATTGTTCGTCGCTGCCGAGCCAAGCAGAAACAACATCAGGATCGGCTGAATGATCGAGATAATCACCGTGCGCCGATCGCGCGTCATCTGGATGATCTCTTTACGCATAATGGACCAGAGTCGGGAGTTAAACATTTCCTTCAATCCTTAGCCAGGATGCCGTGCAGATAGATATCGACGAAGTAGTCGAAGGCTTTGTCGCGCATCTCCAGCGGTAACTGGCTGCCGATAATCAAATCGGTAATGAAGTACGAGAAGAACAAGCCGATGAAGGTGCGCAGCATGATCGGCAGCGGGATGTCTCGCAGCGGACCTCGCACCTGTTGGAAGCGTTGAGCAAATTCCATCAAGGGCGGGAAAAATGTCTGAAACATCTGCGGAATATGCTTGCCGTCGAATTCCACCAACTCGATAAACATCATGTTCAGAAAAGTGTCATCTTTGCTGAGCTCGGTGATCATCCGAGACGCTGCATCGTGCACCAACTCTTCGACTGTTTGGCCTTGCGCGGCTTGCAGCGCGGGCGCTACGACCAGAAATGGATGGCGCTCCATCAGCATAGCGACGAAGATCTCTTCTTTGCTGCAAAAGTGGTTATAGATGCCACCGAGCGCCAGGCCGGCTTCGTCGGCGATCTCGCGCATCGACGTCCCGTGATAGCCCTTACTAATGAATCGCTTGCGGCCCGCCTCGACTAAAGCAGCGCGAGTGCGCTCGCCTTTGGTGGCCGGTATTGGCACCGCCATTGGCGCTGCAGCTGTCGGCGCGGTCTTTTTCTTCGCGGACTTCAACGCGGTTGACCTGGCAGACATGGCACCTCCTCTAAAATATGAACGAACGACCGTTCATATTTTATGCAGAAACGAAAAGTTGTCAAGGGCAATTTTTTGATCACGCTCGTCGCATCAGCGGCCGGCAACTTCGGTCAGCGCGCGTGGCAGCACTGCGAGATCGAAGTGCAGAGGAAAAGAAACCAGATGTGAGCGGCAACCCGATCGGCAGTCGGTCGATCCAAAGCGGGGAACAGGAATTACGGCCGACGGCAGCGAGGCCAACGCCTGGCTCCAACGGCACTCCAATGGCTGATCACTGACCTCAAACAAACAGCCGCATACGCTGGCAACGGCGCGGAGATGATCAATGTGCCAGTGATAGCGCTTCGCATCCTGTCGAAAGTGGCGGCTCAAACGCGAACGCAGTCCGCCCTGCCCGAAGGCGCTGCCCACGTAGAAATATTCACCGGCCGGAAATCGCACGACACCCAATCGACCGACGACCACCGAACGCGGTTGAGCAAGATGCAGCTGCAAGACATAGCTGCCTCGGCTTGAAGGCAGAACTTCCAGCAGGTTACTCGTGATCATTTGAATCATGATCACTCAATCTACGGGTGGCTCTCATCAAGCCGCGCCTTCAGCCAGGGCACGATGTCTTTCATGCTTTCCACCGTGACTTGATGTCCCATCGCATACTCGTGGTAAGTTAACGCCACGGACAAAGCCGACAGCTGATCGCGGGCAGCTCGCGCGTCCCGGATCGGAACCACCCGATCGCGTTTGCCGTGCGACATGAAGATCGGCAGATCAACTAGAGCCGCAGGCTCAGTGATCAACGGCTGAATCTCAGGCAACAATCGGCCGCTCATCACGACCACCCCCGCCACTTTATCCGGTCGCGTCAAAGCGATATTCAGGCTCATGATCGCACCCTGGCTGAAGCCCATCAAATACACACGTTTCGGATCGACTTGATACGTTTCAATCAACTCGTCGATGAAGTGGATCAAAGTCAGGCGGCTGTCCTCGGCCGCTTCGGCGTCGATAATGGGGCCCGTGGCGGTGAATTCGACCGGATACCAGGCGTAAGAGTCCGGACCGAGCCGATTGGGTGCACGGGCACTAACGGCGAAGAAACGCGGATCAAGATACTCGGACAGATCGAATAAATCGCGCTCGTGACTGCCCACGCCGTGCAGCAGCAGCACCAACGGCGGGGCGGCCGATGACTGTGTGGACGGCCGAACGAGATGCACAAGCGAGAGAATTCGAGACGACATAGGTTTGTCCTCAAGTACAAATCCATATTTACCCAATTATAACGCTTCCGCAGATCGAAACATGCCAAACGTCTTAATTTATAAGTGACATAGTTCACGTACAAACTGCCCCATATTGCCAATAATATAAGATGCTATGGAGGATCGATTCCAGGAGGTTGGTATGCTGAATGCAATACTGGTTGTCGGGGCGGTGGTCGGCGCCCTGCAAGCGATTCGAGCGAAACGCCTGCTCGTCTCAGCGCTATGGCTGGCCGGTTGCAGTGCCATGGTCTCGATTCTCTTTTACGCCATGGACGCGCGGGAAATGGCCGTCATCGAACTCAGCGTCGGCGCGGGCCTGGTGACGGTGCTGTTCGTGTTTGCGATCAGTATCGCGGGTGAAGACACGAGCGATGTGCGGGCTTTCGTTCCGAAGCCGCTGGCCTGGCTGCTGGTGTTGATCTCGATCGGCTTGCTCGGCTGGATGATCATCCCCACGATCGGCGCCCCGATTCCAGGCGTCGAGCCGTCGTTTTCAGAAATCCTGTGGCAACAGCGCGGCCTTGACGTGATCGTCCAGAGCGGCTTGATGTTCGCGGGCATCGTCGGCCTGCTGGGTTTGCTGGCCGATGCCAAAGTTCCAGCGAAAGAAACAGCCGCGCAGAAACAGGCTGCGACTTCGATACCGCCGCCGCCTAAGGCGCTGTCCCAATCACCAGCAATCCGCGAGGAGGCCCACGTATGACACTCCTGGAAATAATGGTGGTCGGTGTACTGGGCCTGGCCGGAGTTGGAATGTATGGTCTCCTGATCAGCCGCAACTTGATCAAGATCGTCGTGTCGCTGCAAGTGCTGGTCAAAGGCGCGATGCTGGCTCTCATCGCAGCCGGTTATGCCAGCGGCCACATCAATCTGGCACAAAGCATGGCTGTCACCGTGATCGTCGCCGATACCGTTGTCGCCGTAATCGGCCTGGCATTGGCGATACAAGTTCGGCGGCGCTTCGGCACGCTGGACGTCAAAGAACTAGCGACGTTGCAGAAGTAACAGACCTGACGAGGCAAGCATGATACCAGTCTTAATCCTCTTAACGATCGGTTTGCCGTGGCTCGGCGCGCTGAGTGTATTGATCGCGAGCGATAAACGACCGCGCGCACAGCACACCTTATCCGTGATATTCGCCGTGACAGCGGGCATTGCGGCGCTCTTGATGCTGACCAACACATCGAATGCGCCGGTACTCGTGATTTCGCTGGGCGGCGTCTTCGGCGATCTCACCTTTACACCCGATGGCCTGGGCGTGTTCCTCGCCGTCATCGCGACCGTCGTCGGCAGCCTGGCGGTGATTTTCTCGGTCGATTACATGCAGGGTGAAGCGCAGCTAGGCCGCTACTACGCGCTGGTGCTGTTCTTCATCGGCGCGATGGCGGGACTGGCCCTGACCGGCAGTCTATTGTTCTTGTTCCTGTTCTGGGAAATCACGGCCTTTTGTTCATTCGCTTTGATCGCGTTTCATAACGACGATCCCAAAGCGGTGGCGGGCGGCATCAAGGCCTTGATCATCACGTCGCTGGGCGGCGTCGGTTTGCTGGCCGGCGCGTTGATTATCTATGCCTACACGGGCAGTTACCAGATCAGTGCGTTCTTAGAGAAAGCGCACACGCTGCCGCCTGATGTGCTGGCGTTGATCGCATTTGGCTTCCTCGCCGCAGCAGCCGCAAAGTCAGCGCAGGTGCCATTCCAAACCTGGTTGCCCGATGCGATGGAAGCACCCACGCCGGTCAGTGCGTTGATCCATGCTGCTACGATGGTGAACGCAGGTGTCTATCTGCTGGCACGTTTCTATCCAGCGTTTAAGGATGTTCCGGGTTGGGCCATGGCCGTCGTGATTGTCGGCTTGTTATCTGCCCTGCTGGCCGCCTGCATGGCCCTGGTCGCGAACGACCTCAAGCGCGTGCTGGCTTATTCGACGATCAGCCAACTCGGTTACATGGTATATGCGGTGGGCGTTGGCGGGGTGTATGCCAGCCAATTCCATCTCCTCAGCCACGCGGTATTCAAAGCGCTGCTGTTCCTTGGTGCAGGGGCGGTGATTCATGCGGTGGGCACGCGCGATATGAGACTCATGGGCGGTTTAGGCAAGAAGATGCCATTCGTCCGCACGGCGTT
>JADGQE010000329.1 GCA_017882055.1 Thermoflexales bacterium | reverse complement strand
TCAAGTGGACGTGCAACAGCCGCGTCGATTACGTGGACGAAGAGATGTTGAAGCGCATGGCGCGGGCCGGCTGCTGGTATATTTCCTGGGGCATCGAGTCGGCCAGCGAACAGATTCTCAAGAAAGCGGCCAAGGGCTATCGGCTGGAGCAAGCGCCGCGCGCGTTGAAGTGGGCGCACGCCGCCGGGATCAACAACTGGGGCTACTTCATTGTCGGCCTGCCGGGTGAAACGGTGGAGACGATCCAGCAGACGATCAAATTCGCCAAGTCGCTGCCGCTGGACATCGCACTGTTCCACGTGGCTGCGCCGTATCCGGGCACGCCGTTCTTCTTTGAGGTGCTGGAAAACAACTGGTTTCGCAAAGGCACCCGGTGGGAAGAAGTGGATATGGACAAGTCCACGGTGTTGGACTATCCGGGTTTGACGGCGGAGCAATTGGAATACTGGCAGAAGCGCGCGTTCCGTGAATGGGCGTTCCGGCCCCGGCCGATCTGGACCTACTTAAAGAGCATCACCGGGCCGCAAGTGTTACGCTCGGCGATCGAGATCGGCTTATCGACGTTGGGGTGGGTGAGGAGTTAGCGGGAGTCGATCGGGGAACTGGGCAACTGGGGAACTGGGCAACTGGGCAACTGGGCAACTGGGCAACTGGGCAACTGGGCAACTGGGTGATCGGATATCCATCAAACGAGCCGCTCGACATCGAGCGGCTCGTGTTTTTCTCCGCCTGGAGTATAATGGGCGCGTCGGGACAAAAAGGAGATGAGGATGCGAACCCCTATCATTGCCGGTAACTGGAAGATGAATAAGACGGTCGCCGAGGCGCTCGATCTGGTGCGTGAGCTGCGCCGTCTGGTGCTCGATGTCGAGAAGGTCGAGATGGTGGTCTGCCCGCCGTTTGTGGCGCTGGCCGCCGTGGCCGATGCGCTGTCCGGCTCGAAGATCGAAGTCGGCGCGCAGAACATGCACTGGGAAGCGAAAGGTGCGTTCACGGGCGAAATATCGGCTGCGATGCTGAAGGGGCTGTGTCACTATGTGATCATCGGCCACAGCGAACGCCGCCAATATTTCGGCGAGACCGACGAGACCGTCAACAAGCGCGTCAAAGCCGCGCTGGCGCAGGACCTCACGCCGATTGTGTGCGTGGGCGAAGTGTTGAGCCAGTACGAAGCAGGCGAGACGGGCGCGGTCGTGAGCGGCCAAATGAAGAACGGCCTGGCGGGACTCACCGTCGAGCAAGCAGGGTCGATCGTGATTGCGTATGAACCGGTGTGGGCGATCGGCACCGGCAAGGCGGCCACCGGCGCAGGCGCGAACAGCGTGGTCGCGTTGAGCATCCGCGGGCCGCTGAGTGAAATGTTCGGTGAGAGCGTGGCGCAAGCCGTCCGCGTGCAGTATGGCGGCAGCGTCACTCCAGCCAATATTGTTGAGTTCATGAGTATGCCCGATCTGGATGGCGCGTTGGTCGGCGGGGCGTCGTTGAAGGCGGCTGATTTTGCGGAGATCATTAAGGGCACTGCCAAGGCGAAGTAAGCGCTTGACCCGCAATCCATATTGATGCAATACAAAGAGCCGTCGAATGAGTTCGACGGCTCTTATGCTGAGTGGCTGAGCAATTTTGCCGCTTGACTTTGCGAATCAGCGGCAATCTGCTTTCTGGTTAAATGCGCTTTTCACTCGTTGCCAGTCTGCCAGTTGCTGTTCTATTTGTCCGAACTTTGATAAGAACTAGCGGACTGCAATGATACATCGCAAAGAAATGCGATCCGCTCCTCAAAACGAAGCGTTGCGAGCATCTAAAATGCCGCGCAAGCGAAAGAGTTGCTCTCGTAGAGCTTCTCGCTCACGGATATACTCCAGAGTAACCACTTGTGGCTGAGTTCGCTCAAGCACAAAATCGAGTAGTGCATAGTCGGTCTCCTGAAGCGGCTCGTGTGCATCGACAAGACGCCCGTCGCGCATTCGTGGCCCACTGATGTGCACTTGCACCACACGATTCAGTGGCAAGCCGCTCAAATAATCATATACATCTACTTCCAACACTGCGGCTGATACACGGGCGTGACCGATGTCCAACAGGAAACCGCACTCAGCCCCCTCAAGTACCCGGGTGATTCGTTCGGGTTCCACTTCAAAATCATAGCCATCGAAGGGTAGCGGTTCTATATTTTCCAGAATCACGGGCACTTGAGTGGAACAGGCTAGTCTCCTCACTTGTCGGATAAACCGTTGCGTGGCGCGTTCAGGATTTGGTAGAGGCATTCGCCATCCTCGCCGTAACATCAGCCAAACCATGCCAGGTAGCCACATGGTGATGTGCATCGATACCCAGGGACTTTCAGTCCAATGCAGGTAAGCGGCTATTCTTGAAACGGCGCCAGGGATTAGGCCTACCCTCTCTATCAAATCACCGCCGTGAAAATAAAATGGAAGTTCCGGCAGCATTTGCCGATAGTCACGGATTTGCTCCACGCTGAACCACGACCCCACTTCGACCGCATCTATCGGCGCTTCATTAGCGTGGACTAGTTCGAGTAACGGATCGGAAAGATCAGTGGTAAGTTGAATCACAAGACCTCTCGACATTAAGCCACTCAGCTCTTGATTATACAGAAACCGTTGCAACGCTGCCGTCAGTATAGATCGAATCCACCTTCGTGGCAACAAAAAGCCCCGGAAACTTCCGGGGCAAATGGGCCGGATAATATTGCCGGCTATATTACTTGATCGCGTCCTTGAGTGCTTTGACGGGGCGGCCGCGCACGGTCTTGCTGGCCGGCCTGGCCTTGAAGACAGTCGGTTGCTTGGTGAAGGGGTTGATGCCGGGGCGTTCCGGCACAGCCGGCTTCTTGACCGCCACCAGTTTGATCAAGCCCGGAATAATCACTTCACCGGGGCCTCGGCTGCTGAGTTGTCGCACTACTACTTCGCCGAGTGCGTTGAGAGCCGCCACGGCCTGCTTCTTCTCGAGCCCACTCTTCTTCGCTACTTCTGCTACAAACTCCGATTTGGTCATGCGTTTGCCCGGCATCGTCGATCTCCTTGGATTTAAGATGTTTTGCTCTTGTCTGGCGAAGAGCTGTGCTAAGTATACTCTAGTATGCACGAAAATGCCAATTGTCCAGCTGGCGCAAGAGGCTTGATTTCAGGCTCGAAACGCGATCCGCGCGGCGTATCCAAATCAGTTGAATTGTTGTAGAATACTTCCCATCGCTGATCGCGGATTGCTAATCACCATGTCCCTTCCGCCTTTCATCTGGTTCTTCACTGCTTTGATACTGCTGGTCATTTTGCAGCGCTGGATTCATCGTCACCTGCATGGCATTGCCTTGCTATTGACCGGCCGTGACGACATGGCGTTGATCGTGTATTCGCTCCCGCTGTTGCCGGGCGTCATGCTGCATGAACTCAGTCACGCGTTGATGGCCGCGCTGTTGGGCGTGAAGTCCGCCCACCTGTCGATCATTCCGCGTCGTCAGCCGGGTGGGCGGGTGCGATTGGGATCGGTGCAAGTCGAGCGGGTGGATGCGGTGCGCGCAAGTTTGATCGGACTGGCGCCGTTGCTGTTTGGCAGCAGCGTCGTGTTGTTGATCAGCCAGTATGCGTTCGGCGTCAGTCAGTTGGGGGACGCGGTTCGAATCGGGAATCCGATCACGGTGATGCAATCGCTGGGCGGCGTGTTGCGCGCGCCCGATGCGTGGCTGTGGCTTTATTTGCTATTTGTCATTGCGAATGCGATGGTGCCCAGTCCGGCCGATCGGGAGACGTGGCCGCCCGTGATCCTGTTTTCTGTGCTGGCCTTGCTGCTGGCGTTAGCGGCCGGGCTTGAAACAACCGTCGCCGGAATCGGAGGAGTGATCGGTGAAGGTTTGCGCTGGCTGGCCGCGGCTTTCACGATTACGTTGGCCGTTGATCTGCCCTTCGTGCTGTTTATCTGGCTGCTCGAATTATCCGTCGGCCGCTTGCAGGGGCGAGTGGTGGATTACACTGCGCCGATCGATCGCTCCACCCCGCCGAAACGATCGCGCAAACACTGACGATCTACTTCGCCTTAAGCCGTTCTCCGCTCGTTGTGAATGCCCTCCGTTACTTGGTCGCTGGCGTATCGGACGATTTATTCGAGACCATGATCATCACCGCGAACGTGATGATTGCAAGTATGCCGAGTGCGATCAATTTGTAAATGCGCGCTTCGATCAACAAGGCCAGTGCGCCGAACAAAGCGCTGATGATCCAATAACCAAATACGATTTGCCGCTGCGACAGGCCCAGATCGAGCAATCGGAAGTGCAGATGATCGCGCCCGCCCTGCAGCGGTGAGCGGCCGCGCCGGATGCGCGATATGATCAGCCAGACCACATCGAGGATCGGAACGGCCAGCACCAACAGCACCGTCGCCACCTTCGCGCCGCCGATGATGCCGAGGCTGCCGAGCGCGAAGCCCAGCAGCATTGCGCCGCTCGATCCCATGAACACGCGCGCCGGATGGAAGTTGTACGGCAAGAAGCCGAGCGTTGCGCCCAGCAAGGCCAGGGGCAGCGGCGCGAGACTGATCTGCGGCTGCTGCGTCGGTGTGGTTTGCAGCATCGCCAGAAAGAGAATCAGGCTGAAAATCGCAGCAATGCCGGCTGCCAGACCATCGAGGCCGTCGAGCCAATTGACGGTGTTCATCATGCCCAT
>JADGQE010000328.1 GCA_017882055.1 Thermoflexales bacterium | reverse complement strand
CCGCCGCTGGTGCCGCGTCATCGCTACGCGCTGCAAATTGCCATCGATCATCCAGAAGGTGGACAATTTTCGTAGAGGCGATTCACGAATCGCCTCTACGATTTTATGGCGTGACGCCAGTCGTGAATGCGGTGGTTGGCAACGTAAGCCCCGATGTGGCGGTGCGCGCCAGAGACACCGTGCCGAGCAGCTGCAAATAGATCGCCCGATTGCTGGCGTTATCGGGGATGCCGCCGATGTAAGTGAATTGATAAAAGTATTGGTCGTCGCCGGCGTAGACTTGGGCCATGTTCGATGTGCCTGATCCGTGTTCGGGTGCATACACGAAGACCGCTGGTTGGTCGCCCAGCCGCGCGTTGTAATTGTCGATGTTGCTTTCTATGTCTGCTGGGCCGATCATCAAGCCGCCCGTTGGCAGCTGTCCCTTGAGCCAGGATAGCAAGTCTCCTCGACTCGTCCGAATATCGATAAGTATTTGTGAGCCGTTGCCGGTCGATTGATCCAGCGGGTTGACCTCGATGCGTTCAACGATCCCGATCGTGCCGGGAAAATACCAGCGAACTGTTGGCCGCCAATCGGGCGGGTATTTGAAGGTCAGCCCCAGGCTGGCGTCGCGATAGACTTGCCAGTCATTCAGATTCGCCGTGTCGGGTTGAGTGCCAGGTTCGGTCGGGGCCAGCGTGGGCGGATTCAAAAGTCCACCCGAAATCGGTGGGCGAAGTTCGGGCAGCCCCTGAGTTGCCTGAGGGGCAGCAGTCGATGGGGCCGCAGCCGGTGGCGGCTGAAACGGTGCTGTGGTTGGTTTCGGTGCAGCTGGTGCTGAGGTCGGCTGCGCTGCTGGAGCTGGTGCAGGCGTAGCAGGCGCAGCACAAGCCGAAGCAATGAACATTAGCAAGATAAAGGCAGCAATTTGGCGGTTCATGTGATTCCTCCTTGCCCAATAGTATACCGCTCTATTGATTTCCAAACCTGACCAGATTTGCGCGCAGCCGGCGCGTTTTCATCAAAGACGAACTCCAAGACCCGAAAGTTGCGCCCGGCGTTTTTTTGTGAATCTTGACACTGCCCCAGGCACAGGGTAGAATCCTTATATGACAAATACACAACCTCGATTTAATTACGGCGGGCAGGCAGTCATCGAAGGTGTGATGATGCGCGGCTCCAAAGCGCTGGCCGTGGCGGTGCGCACTCCCAAAGGCGAGATCACAATGCACACCGAACCGGTCAGCACGGCTTTATATAGCGGACCAATCTCGCGGATTCCTTTTTTGCGCGGCCTGTCGATGCTGTGGGACTCGCTCGGCCTGGGCATGCGCAGTCTCATGTATTCGGCCAACGTGGCCGCGGGCGAAGTGGGTGTGGAGTTCAGCGGGCCGCTTGCGGCCGGCATGATCGTCGTGTCGCTCATTTTTGCGCTGGGCCTATTTGTGGTCGCACCGAAATGGATCGCCTCATTGTTTGAAGCCTCGGTCGGACCGTTGGCCAGTGCGCTGCTCGAAGGCGTGGTGCGGCTGGTGGTCTTTCTCGCCTACCTCGCGCTGGTGGCGCGCATGGAAGATATCCGGCGGGTGTTTGCCTATCATGGCGCAGAACACAAAACGATCAACACGTATGAAGCCGGCGACGAACTCACCGTCGAGAGCGTGCAGAAGCACTCGGTGCAGCATCCGCGCTGTGGCACAGCTTTTTTGCTCACCGTGGTCGTGCTAACGATCTTTTTCTTTGCGCCGCTCAACGGTCTGCCGTTTGGGGTTGGCCTGATCTTTCGTATCCTGTTAATCCCCGTTGTCGCGATGGTGGCCTATGAATACATTCGATTCTCGGCCAGACACATTGACAATCCGATCATGCGGGTCTTGATCGCGCCGAACCTGGCGCTGCAATTGATGACCACGCGCCAGCCCGACGATTCGATGGTGCAGGTGGCGATTGAGGCGCTCAAGAAAGTCCTGGATTTTGAACACCAGCAGCCGATCGATCTGGAGCGGATGATCCCGTAATTGGATCTTCGATCGAAGCCCGAATTTGATCTGGGGGGCACGGAGACACAGAGATTCTATCCAGAAAACTCAGTGGCTTCGTGTCTTATTTTTTGCATCAACACACCGCATGCGCGTACCGGACGCTGATGCGGTGAAATAAGCCAATAGCGAAAAGGAGAAAGATCATGCGCAACAAAGTTACGATTGTCGGGGCAGGAAACGTGGGGGCATCTTGTACCTTGTGGCTGGCACAGGCTAACATCGCCGATCTGGTGTTAGTCGATATTCCACAGACTGAAACGATGCCGGTGGGCAAGGCGCTCGATTTGCTGCAAGCCGGGCCGATCGTGGGGTACGATTCGCGTGTCGTCGGCACGGCCAACGGCTCGTATGACGGCACGGAGAATTCCGACCTCCTCATCATCACGGGCGGCCTGCCACGCAAGCCCGGCATGAGCCGCGAAGATCTCGTCGGTGCGAACCAGCAAGTGGTCACCAACATCATCGACAACGCGCTGCCGCGCTCGCCCAACGCGATCGTCATCGTGGTGACGAATCCGCTCGATACGATGACGTATCTGGCTTACAAGCATTCGAAGTTGCCGAAGAATCGCATCTTCGGGCAGGCCGGTATTCTCGATTCGGCCCGCTTCGCCGCGTTTGTGGCGCAGGAACTCAACGTCTCGCTCGAGAATGTGCACACCGCAGTCATGGGTGGTCACGGCGATGAGATGGTGCCCCTCATCCGCTACTCGACGGTGTTCGGCGTGCCGCTGTCCGAATGGCTGTCCGCCGATCGGCTCAACGCCATCGTCGAGCGAACCCGCAAGGGCGGTGGCGAGATCGTCAATCTGCTGAAGACCAGCGCCTATTATGCGCCCGGCGCGGCGTTGGCGAAGATGGCAACAGCCGTGCTGAACGATCAGAAGTTGATCGTGCCGTGCTCGACTTACCTCGAAGGCGAATATGGCCTCAACGACATCTGCTTCGGCGTGCCGGTCAAACTGGGCCGCAACGGCGTGGAGCAGATCATTGAATTGAAGTTAAGCGACGAAGAGAAAGCAATGGCGGATAAGTCGGTCGGTATCATTCGCGAAACGATGAAGGCGCTGAAGTAAAACGTATGGCGTAATGCGTGCGGCGTATTCCGTTAACGGAATACGCCGCACGCATTATCTTGTGAGGTCCCGCTATGAAGTTACCGCCGGATTGGCAACTCACGATCGTTGAATCCAACCCCTCGACTCCGCTGGCCGATCTACGCGCAGCAACCGAAGCAGCCTTGGAGCAACCCTTACAATCGAAGCGGCTGAGTGATCTGGCTCGACCTGGCGCGCGGGTGTGTATCGTTTTTACCGATGCGACACGCGCGTGCCCTGATCAGGTGCTCGTGCCCGCCATCTTGCGCGAATTAGAAGCGGCCGGCGTGCGCGATGAAGATATCACCTTGCTGTGTGCCGTCGGCCTGCATCGGGCCAGTACGCGCGAGGAAAAGATTGCCAAGTTGGGGGCGGCGGTAGTCGATCGGTATCGCGTGATCGATCATGATGCCCGTGTCGTGACCGACCTTCCGGTCGGTCAAAATCGGCTCACCATCAATCCGCTTCTTTTACAGAGCGATCTAATCATTGCCACCGGCGTGGTCGAGCCGCATCAATACGCGGGGTATTCAGGCGGCGGCAAGACCGTGGTGATCGGCTGTGGCGGTGAAGCAACCATCGGCGCAACCCACGGCCCCAGGTTCCTCGATCAGCCGGGCGTGCGGCTCGGTCGCGTGGCGGACAATCCGTTTCAACAATTGGTGCGCGAGGCGGCGCGCCAGATTGGCTTGAAGTTTGTCGTCAACGTTGTGCTCGATGGCGACGGGCAAGCCGTAGCGGTGCGGGCCGGTGATCCGGTTGCGGCGCATGATGCCTTGATCGACATCGCCCGCGCGTTGTATGAAGTGCCTATCCCACAACAGTATGACGTGGTCATTGCGAAAGTCGATCCGCCGAAAGATGTCAATCTGTATCAGGCCAGCCGCGCCCCGACGTACATCGGCCTGAGCGCCTCGCCGGTGATCCGACCGGGCGGCGTCATGATCATCGAAGCGCGCTGCCCGGAAGGCGCGGGGCAGGGCGCCGGCGAACAGCGCTTTTTCGAGGCGTTATCGCAGGCGACTGATCTTGAGAAAATGCTTGTCAACTTTCGCGTCAACGGCTGTCGCCCGGGGGAACAACGGGCCTTTATGTTGGCGCAGGTGCTGTTGCAGTACGAAGTGATTTTTGTCGGGACCGTGTGCCCCGACGTTGTGCGAGCGTGTAAAATGCCGGCCGTCGATTCGATCGCGGCGGCCATCGAACTGGTGCGCGAGAAGATCAAGAATCAAGCCTTCGTGTTATACTTGCCGCATCCATTGCAGACGTTGCGGGTTCTAACGTGACAAGTGAAGCATGGTGCATAGGGTGCAACCACGCCCGGTAACACGATCTTACAATCCGCCACCAGGAGCCCCCATGGGAATTCAAAGCAAGTACGGACTCGACCTGCATGGACTGACCCCGACTAAGTCAGTGCACTGGAACCTGTCGCCGACAGAGCTGGTCGAGTACGCGATCCGGCGCGGTGAAGGCCAACTCACCCAGGACGGCCCGTTTCTGGCGATCACCAAACCGCACACGGGCCGTTCGCCGAATGACAAATACACCGTCCGCGAACCATCGAGCGAAGCCGA
>JADGQE010000327.1 GCA_017882055.1 Thermoflexales bacterium | reverse complement strand
ACCGACCCAGGGTGCGCTCAAAACGAACGGCCGGATTGCGGGGCTGCTCGAATTGGGCACGGGCTTTCATCCCGATCTCACCGGCCGCGAGAATATCTTTTTGAATGCATCCATTCTGGGCATTCCCCGGCGCGAGATCGTCCGGCAGATCGACGCCATCATCGACTTTGCCGATATTGGCCCGTTCATCGACGTGCAGGTGCGCAACTATTCATCCGGCATGGTGGTGCGGTTGGGCTTTGCCGTGACGACTGCGCTGCAGCCGGAGATTCTGCTGATTGACGAGGTACTGGCTGTCGGCGATCAGAACTTTCAGCGCAAATGTATCGATCGGCTGGAGGAACTACAGTCCAACGGCGTGACTTTGGTGCTGGTCTCCCACAGTATGGATCAGGTTGAAAAACTGTGTAGCCGCGCGATATGGCTCGCGCAAGGCGTATTGCGTAGTGATGGCGATGTTGAAACGGTGGCTGGCATGTATCTTGACACTGCAAGCCCATTGGCTACGCGGCGCTATGTTCCTAAAGTTCAGGTAGGCGGCGATGCCACCAATCGCTGGGGCACTTATCAAGCCGAAATCAGCCAGGTGGAGTTGCTGGGCGTTGACGGCACTCAACCACCGTTCTTTAAGACCGGCGATCTGCTTCGAGTTCGCATTCATTATCAGACGCATGCCCGGATCGATACGCCGACGTTCGGGGTGGCTTTTCATCGCAGCGATGGCATACACGTGAATGGCCCCAATTCGTTTCGGGAGGGCTGCGAGATTCCCTATATCGACGGGACGGGCTACGTTGATTATCTGATCGAGTATCTCCCGCTGAATCAAGGCCGCTATGATCTGACGGTCGCGATCTATGATCGCGATTCGACACTGGCACACGATCATCATCATCACCTGTATCCGTTAGAAGTTCATTCGCCGACGGTGTGGCACGAGGATGGCGTGGTGCATATTCCCGCTCAATGGCAGCACATTTCTCAAGGCAGCGAGCGGGCAGCGGCGGCCGATGGCACATGACCGGTCGCGTAGATGATCTAAAGTATAATCATTCGACTGGGCATTAACCCGGCGGCTGAATGGAGCCAACTCGACCGATGTCGGTCTCAATCATCGTCCCCACCTGGAATGGGCTGCGCTGGATCACCGCTGGTTTGCAGTCGTTCGAACGGCAGTGCCAGCCCGATGACGAGATCATCGTCGTCGATAATGCATCAACTGACGGCACGCCCGATCGGGTGGCGAGTGATTTTCCGCGGGTCAAGCTCCTTCGATTGGAACGCAACTTCGGTTTTGCCGGCGGCATCAATCGAGGTTTGGTGGCAGCGCGCGGCAATGTATTGATCCTGCTCAATCAAGATGTCGTGCTGCGTGACGGTTGTTTGCAGGCGTTGTGCGCGAGGCTGGCGCAAAGCGGGCCGGCGATTGTCGGTTGCAAGCTGCTCTATCCCGATGAACAGACGATCCAACACGCCGGCGGCATTATTCGCTACCCGCGCGCAGTGCCTGATCACTATGGCTATCGGCAGCTGGATACAGGTCAATGGAACGCCGTCACTGATGTCGATTATGTCACGGGCGCGGTCTTCGCTTTCGATCGAACGGTCTGGCACGCGATCGGACAGTTTGACGAAGGTTTTTTTCCGGCGAATTACGAGGAAGTCGATTTCTGTTATCGCGCGCGCGCCGTTGGTTTCCGGGTGATCTACGAGCCGGCCGCGGTTGCGATTCATTGGGAGTCGCAGACTCAAAACACGCGCTCGCTTGGCTATCTTCGAACGATGGAGCGTGGCCGGCTGCGCTTTGTGTTGAAGAATTATCGATCCGATCAGTTAGTTGATTTCTGGAAGGCCGAAGGTGAATTTGTGCCCAGTGTCCCGGCGTCATTTGCCCGTGATGTGCTGGCCTCCGCCTATTTTGATACGTTAAGGAATGTGCCCGACATCACGCCCTCGACCTTGTCGCAAGACGCGGGCCGCGCTATCATTACCCATCTGTGCGATCTGCGCCTGTCGGCACTCCGCTCGACCGAGGCGCGCGAGGATAACATGAACGATCAACTCCAGCCGATCCCTCTGGCGGTTCTTCACGAGCACGATTTTCGCTCGAAAGTTCCCATCGTCGGGCCGCTGATCAGTCGCGTGCGACGTGGCTTGTATTCGCTTACCGCCAAATGGGCCATGCGGGTGCTGATCGAGCAGCAGAATCAGGTGAATGCCATTATCGCGCAGCGCCTTAATGAAAACGACCAGCGTCTGCGCGAGTTCGATGCGCGTCTGCTCGAGCAAGATCGCGATCTGACTCACTTGATCCGCACCACGGCTGAGCTACAAATTCAATTGCGCGCCCAGCTGAGATCGAGCAGCTCACCGGTCCCCGGGTTAGAGACGCCTGGAACTCAAGCGCCTGTTTCGCCGAGGCCGTAGGTTGGCTTCTCAGTCGACGCTCACGTGCGCCTACTTCTCGCCGCTACCGCCGCAGCGGAGTGGCATCGCTGATTACAGCGCCGAGCTGCTGCCCCACCTGGCCAGTCAAATGGCGATTGATGTGTATGTTGATGCGCCCGACAGCATCGATCGGGCCCTGGTCGGGTCCTTCAAGATTCGCCCGATTGCCGGATTCCTGGCATCGCCTGATCTTCATCTGCATTACGATGTCTGCGTGTATCACATGGGCAATCAGCCGGTGTATCATGAGCAGATCTATCGCGCTCTGCAGCGTTTCCCTGGAATTGTCGTGCTACATGAGTTCGATCTACACAGTTTCTTTTTGAACCGGTCGAGGGACAGCGCCACCTATGTTCGTGAGATGGGTTACGCGTATGGTCTAGAAGGCTTACGTGCGGCACGGCGGCAGCGTGCCTCCGGCCAAGACGTGCCCATGGGAAAGTACCCGCTGTTCAATCGCCTGGCTGACGTGAGTGTGGGCGTGATTGTCCACACGGATTACGCACGCCGTAGCGTGTTGGCAGCCTCGCCACGAGCGCGGGTGAGGTGTATTCCGCTCGCAGTTAGCCCGCCCGATTTTCTTGAGGCTCCAGATCAGCTTAAGCCGTTTCCTGTCGGCACAATCGTCCTGGCTTCACTTGGCTATCTTGCGCCATCAAAGCGGATCGAGAGCGTTCTGCGGGCGCTGGCGCAGCTCAGGCATGCAGCGATCGATTTTCGATACTTGCTTGTCGGAGAACAGGTGCCCGGCTGTGATTTCACATCGCTCATCAAGGAGCTAGGGTTGTCCGATGTGGTGGAACTCACCGGCTTCGCGAATGAGGACGCTTTTCGGATGTATCTGAAGACAATCGACATCGGCATCAATTTACGGACGGAGCCGACCGGTGGAGAAATGTCGGGGTCGTTAGTACGCTTGATGGCCAATGGTCGGCCAGTGATCGTCTCTGATGTGGGCGGATTTGCTGATCTGCCGGATAACTGCGTGATCAAAATTCGGCAGGACGAAGCTGAAGTTGAGCAACTCGCGGGCGCGCTTCGATTGCTGATCGCCGATCCTCTGGCTCGCGTAAGATATGGCGACGCGGCACGCCGCTATGTCGCGCAAGAATTGTCCTTTCCTGGCGTGGCTCAGAAATATGCCGCTTTTATCCGTGAGTGCCTTGAATGAATGGCCGAGCCAATAGCCGGAGTGATATGTCCACCAGCGAAACCGAGTATCCCACCGTATCGATTGTCGTACTGAATTACAATAGCTTGATTCACCTGCGCGATTGCCTTGACTCACTGCTGCGGTTGGATTACCGGCCCGATCGCATCGAGTTGTTGCTCGCCGACAATGCGTCAAGCGACAGCTCGGTCGAATGGGTGGCCGCGCACTATCCGATCGTCCGCATCGTCCAAAATGGATCGAACCTTGGTTTTGCGGCGGGTAATACCGCTGGCGCTCGCGCCGCACATGGCGAATGGGTCGCGTTCCTCAACCCCGATACCCGCGTTGAGCCAAACTGGCTATCGGAGTTAATTCAGCCGGCGCTGCGCGATCCCGAAATCGTCTGTGTCGCATCGAAGATGCTTAGCTGGGATGGCGCTGCGATTGACTTTGCCGACGCTGCCATTAACTTTATGGGCTGGGGCTGCCAGCCCGGCTATGGCAGCCGGCGGCTGACTGACTTTGAGCAGGATCGAGAAGTTCTGTTCGCTTGCGGCGGAGCGATGTTGATCCGGCGGCAAGTGTTTTTGACTGTAGGCGGTTTCGATCCAGCGTTTTTTGCTTACTACGAAGACGTTGACCTGGGTTGGCGACTATGGCTGATGGGCTACAAAGTTGCACTAGCGGCGCGGGCGGTGGTTTATCATCGCCATCATGGATCGTGGTCGAGTGTGAGCCAGCCGAAGCGCTGGGTATTAGCCGAGCGTAATACCCTGCTTACCGTCATTAAGAATTATGATGAAGCCAATTTAGCGCGTGTGTTGCCCGCGGCATTGTTATTGGCCATGCAGCGAGCTTATCTCGATGTGCAACCCGATCTGACTAATTTGGGTCAGGCCGGTGCTGCTAAGACGGGTCAGACTTTCGGGCTGCGCTATTACCTCGATCAGGCGTGGCAGCTGCTGTGCCGGCACGAGTATCGTCAGCTGTGGCGTCGCGCGTCCGACGAAGTGGACCGTCGTCGCCATAGCGTCCAAGGGGCGACATCGCCAGCCCGATCGAGGGCACGCTCGATCGACGGCCAATTTGATGTGCCCGTGGTGGCGCTGAGCCGTTTGGTG
>JADGQE010000035.1 GCA_017882055.1 Thermoflexales bacterium | reverse complement strand
TCTCAGTGCTTATCAACGGACATTGCCAATCGTGCAGGAGACTGCTGCCCATGCCCAGCGCTTTGCGCTGGTGGGCCGCCAGGCGTCGTCGCACAAGACGCTCCTCGCAGTGACGGCTGAGCAGTTACGATTAATCGAAGTCAGTCGGCCAATCGGGATGCCGCCGATGCTCAAACATCCGATCGATTTGGGCCGGTGTCACGCGCGTCAACGAAAGCGGCGGAATCTGATCGGCGGCGAAGAATTCGACGGCGTTAGTTTCAAAATCGGTCGCCGCAGTGCCGCTGACAATCTCACATTGAAAGAACAATTTGTAAACGTGAAACGGAAAAGGCGGCTCGTGGGCGTACAAACTCCGATCGTACACGGCCAGCAACTTGATGGCACGCACCTGGTAACCGGCTTCTTCGGCGACTTCACGCACCACGTTTTCGCCGGGCGATCCGCCCACATCCGCCCAGCCGCCGGGCAAAGTCCAGCGTTCTTCGTCACGTTCCTTGACCAGCAACAGCGCATCATTCCGAAAGATCACGGCACGCACATCAACCTTAGGCGTGGCATAGCCCGTATCCTGAGACATCAAATCAAGTATACCATCAAAGCCAACGTTTGAGCCAGCCGCCATCATCTCCGCGGCGATCGCACGAATCGCTTCGTAGCGTTCAACGTCAAAGTGGTTCAGCGCGAACGTAAGCCCATTTTGCGCGATCGCTTGCAGGCGCCTGGCCCACTCAAGCCAGCTGGGTTCCATAGTTATCCGGCCCAGACCTCGGAGGCTTCGGCGCGGCTGCGCCGCGAAAACCTCCGAGGTCTCTTGCCGACTAGCCCTTGTGGTAATAAACGTCCCAACCCATATACTTGCCGAGCGCCTCGTTGACGGCATCTGCTGTCTGCGAGAGGTTGATCGCGACGTGATGCTCGAAGCCGTTTTCGCAAATGGTGCGCAGCAACTTCTGCAGATTCGGAATCTTCACCACGCCATAGCCGCCGAAGGTCTTCAGCGGATCGTTGGTCAAGTCGCCTTCGCCCAGGTAGACCCGTATTTTACCCTTGAAATCGTCGGTCGAAACGCGGCAATAAGTGAACGGTGCAGCGCGCACGCGGCCCACCACCGTGCCGAAGGTATTTTCCTTGCCCACGGTACCGGCGATGATGGCCTGGTAATCCATCGTGGGAATGTCGTCTACCGCGATCGTGTCGTCGACGAAAATGTCTTTCGGCAAATTCGAGCAGTGGAAGAGTACGCCCTTATCGGGATCGTCGCCGTAGTTGTTGTTCCAATCCACAATCGCACTGGCTTTGCCCGACGCCAGCACCAGCGCGTACATGCCCACCAATCCGGCGATGTCGGTCTCACACGCCGACGGCATTAGCGCGTTGCTCATCATGCTCATCAACGTGCAGGGCACCACGCCGTAGAATTCCTCCATCGAAGTCCAGCATTGCAACGCGCTAGCCTTGAGGTCTTGATCGGCCATCCATTGCTCGATCACGACACCAAGTTTCGCCATGCGCGTCAGCGATTCAGACGGCGTGCCGCCGACGTTGACGTAGGCCTTGACTTCTTCGAGTTTGGCCTTGAGCTTCGGATCGTCGGCCTTGAGCCGCGCCGCGCGCCCGAACACTTCCGAGAGATCCAGCGTCTCGACCGAGATGCCGCTTTGCTCCAGCAGTTTCTCGCTGAAGCGCACGGTATTGAACGCAGCCGGCCGCGCGCCGATGGCGCCGATGCGCACGTTCTTCAAACCCTTCGCGACCCGGCACATACTCACGAAGCGGCGCAGATCCAATCGAAAACTGATGCTGGCCGGATCGACCGTGTGCAGCGTCGTCAACGAAAACTTGATGCCATACTGCGACAGGTTGTTGCAGGCCGACATCTTGCCGCAGAATGAGTCGCGCCGATCGGTGATCGTCATCAGCGACGTATCGTCGGGGGTCGCCTGCACCAGCACCGGCACATTCAAGCCCGCCCAGCGCAGCGCGTTCGAGATCGCGCGCTCATCGCCGAAATTGGGCAGCGTCACCAGCACGCCGTCGATTTCTTCGCGATGGGCCTTGAAGAGATCCGCGCACTTGTGCGCGTCCGCCAGGCTTTCGATGCTGCCGTACCTGGTGTCTTCCGGCGTCAGGCAAACCGCATGGATGCCTTCTTCTTCCAACACTTTCAAGATCGTCTTACGACCGGTATCACACAGATGATCCGGAAAGAAACCGCGATTACCGACAATAACGCCCAGGGTAGGTCGAGTCATCTCCATTATTCCTGTCTCCTAATTCAAAGATTGCCTGGCACGCGTAGCAGCTGAAGCAGCATCGGGCGCATAAATATCCGCGCCGATGTCATGAGCATATTTTTCAGTAATCGGTGCGCCGCCGATCATCACCTTGACGCGATCGCGCAGGCCGGCTTCTTTCAGCGCAGTCACGACGTCTTTCATGCGCGGCATCGTCGTCGTCAACAGGGCGGAACAACCGATCAGATCAGGTTGATGCTCTTTGACCGCCTCAACGAATTTCTGAGGCGATACGTCTACGCCGAGATCGATCACTTCGAAACCGGTGCCTTCCAACATCATGCCGACCAGGTTCTTGCCAATGTCGTGCAAGTCGCCCTGCATGGTACCGATGACCACTTTGCCGATGGCTTGAATGTTGGCGGCGGCCAGATGAGGTTGCAGCAAGGCCAGGCCGCTTTTCATCGCGCGAGCCGAGATCAGCATTTCGGGCACGAAGAATTCGCCCGACTCGAACAGGCGGCCAACTTCGGACATGGCCAGGATCAAGCCGTCTTTGAGAATTTGCTCCGCAGGCACGTTCTCCGCCAGGGCCTTTTGCACCAGTTTCTGCGTGACCTCCATGTTACCATCAATTACGCTTTGACGCACGTCATCCAGAATATTCATATGCTGCTCCTCTCAGTTATTCCGATAGCCCGGTTGATTCTGAATGAGTTCGATAAAGGCCAGTATATTTTCCAACGACACATCACCTTCTACGTCATGAGCCGGGGCGAAGAGATAGCCGCCTGCGCGTCCCATTTCTAACAATCGCCGGGTTTCGGCGCGGACATCTTCCACGGTTCCATACGGCAGCGTTTTCTGCGTGGATAAGCCGCCGTGGAAAACCAATCGGCCGCGATACTGCTGCATCAACGCCGCCACATCCATCACTTCGGGCTGGAACGGATTGAAGCAGTTCAAGCCGAGGCCGATCAGATCATCGAACACCTCATCGACATCACCGCACGAATGGATGAATACATACTTGCCGCCGTCGTGCACCGCCGCATACATGCGCTTGAGCACCGGCTGAATAAACTTGTGCCACAACCGGGGTCCCATCTGCAGGCCGCGCTGCTGACCCCAGTCATCGCCGAAGTACACCGCGTCGATGTCGTACTTCAACGCGGCTTTCACCTGGGCGATGTTGTAATCCGCAATTGTGTTCAGCAGTTCGTGAACGAACTCCGGATGATCGTAAAAGTCCATCAACAGATTCTGCATGCCGCGCAGCGTCCACGCCCGCTCGTACAGCGAGAAGCCAATTTGAAATACGCGAAAGCGATCGCCGTACTTCGCAATCCGATCAGGAATATCGGCAAAGAAACGCCGATCGAGCGGATCAGGAAATGTGTACTGCTTCAGCGTTGGCTCTGGAAGAACGCAGCCTTCGACATTGCCGATGTCTTTATCGATGCTGCGATCCCACACCACGCCGAAGACATCCTGCACGTGATCGTGGCCGAGATCCGTGAAAAAGCCGATGTCACTGCCCAATTTCAGCAAGTGATTTTGCAGCGCATCTTCCAACGCCACCGCGCCGAAGTGTGCCTGCAACTTCGCTTTGGCCTCCTGGGTAAAACCGCACGACCATGGTACATACGGTGGTTTCTGTCCCTGCAGCACCATTTGAATGATTTCGCGCTTAGTCATCACGGCCTGCTCTGACCAGAGCTTCTAACTATAGCAAATTCCAGTTTCGTTTACGGTCGTGTCATTCCGAGTGTAGCGACGCCTGGCGGCTCTTACCATGTCCCGTGCGATACACGGGTGGCCCGCCAGGCGCCGGCGCACTGCGCCGGACATGGGCGGAATCTCTACAACTGTCGTAGAGACCCCTCGCTATGCTCGGGGTGACACCGTAAATCAACTCGGAAACCGCTCTAGATTGTGCGCACATAATCGGCCAACAGCGGCCCTAAACGTCGATACTTCTCAAAGCGATCCGTGTAAAGTTGCCGCTGCTGCGGATCAGGGTAAAAAGTCCGATCCAACTTCACCATCGTTTCAACGCCGTCTTTCAACGCAGCAAAGACGCCACTGCCCGTTCCAGCGATGATCGCTGCACCCAGCACGCCGGCCTCGTTGATCGCGGGCCGCACGAAAGGCCGCCCCAGAATATCGGCGCAGACCTGAAGCCACGCATCCGATTTACTGCCGCCACCCACCGCGCGAAAGTCCGCAATTTCAATCTCGTCCGGCAGTGACTCAAAGCACTCGCGCAGGTAAAACGTCGTCGCTTCAAGGATGCCCTTCAATATTTCGCCGCGTGACGTTTCCAATTTCAGGCCGGCGATGACGCCGCACGAATCATCGATGAAGTGCGGCGGCCCGGTCACGGTGAAGTGCGGCAGCACCATCACCCGGCTTGGCGCGTCCGGCAGCTCCGCCATCAGTGCGTCGTAAACGTCGCGCCCGGCGGCTTGAGCCTGCTGCCGGTCAACGCTCGCAAATGTGTCTCGGAACCATTTAACCAGCGAGCCGCCCTGGTTATAAATGAAACTCACAAATTGTCCCGGCACAGCATGATGTTCTGTGTTTGCGCCGCATGCGATCATTGCCGTCGAATTTGGCCGCTGATGAAACACCGGCATCATGCAGATGTAGGTGCCCATGCCGTACATGGCCTGGCCAGGCTCGATCACGCCGCAGCCGACGCCGTTACAACATTGATCATGTCCGCCACTAATAATGGAGATGCCGGCGGGCAAGCCCAATTCAGCCGCCATACCGGGTGAAACCGATCCGATCACAGTACCCGAAGGCACAGTGCGCGGCAACTTCGATCGATCTAAGCCAGCCCGATCGAGTAAGTCATCCGACCAATCGCACTGATCCAGATCAAATAGCAGCGTGCGATTCGCCAATGAATAATCGATCGCCGCTTCCGCGCCAAGCATGAACGCCACGAATCCGCTCCAATGGAGCATAGAGTCGGCCTGTTGGTAAAGATCAGGTTGATGCTGCTGAATCCACTTCAACTTCGTCAGCGAATAATGATTGCCCAGCGTGTTGCCATTGAGTTGATAAAGCCACTCGTCGTCGATAACTTCATGCAGCTCGTCAAGGTACTCAGCACCACGAACATCAAAGTTCAAGAGCGATGGACCTAAGATTCGCCGGTCCTTCGTTACCGGAACCACCGCTTCGCCCAATGATGAAACGCATAACGCTCTAACGGGATCGTGCAAGGCGCTGGCCGCAGTCTTGCTGATCGTCCGTTTGATTTTGTCCCAGACTTGCGAGGAATCGAGTTCGGCCCAACCCGGCTGAGGTCGCTGCGGGTCGTATTCTTCGTACGCCGACCCGAGCAATCGGCCCGCTTCAGAAAACACCGCGGCTTTACAACCGCTGGTGCCGACATCAATGCCGAGCAGACTCACCCGTGTTCTCCAGAATCTCCCCCGCTACACGAACTCGAATTCCGGCAATTCCAAGGTAGTCATGCAGCACCCAGACGGTGCGCTCATAAACAGCTTGCTGCGCCCTGACTATGCTGCCGGTTTCTTTGAACGCCACTTCATACGGCTGACGAATTTCCGTCGCGACGTTGATCTTGGCGATGCCGCGTTTCATGGCACCCAACACGTCCGTCTGCTTCACACTGGAGCCACCGTGTAAGACCAACGGAATACCCGTGGCCCAGCTCAGCTGTTCCAGCCGATTAAGATTCAAATGGGCTTCGATCTTTTTCTGATCCTTGCGGCCTGCGGCGATTGCGCCATGAACGTTGCCAATCGCGACCGATAACCAATCGCACTCCGTCTCGCGCACAAACCGACCGGCCTCTCGCACGTCCGTAAAGCCCAGACCCGAGGCATACAACTCTTCGTAAGACGGCAGCGGCCCGACCTCATGCCCCAGCACGGCCCCGAGTTCCGCTTCGACGGGAATGCCAGCCGCATGAGCCAGTTCCACCACCTGCCGCGTCGCTTTAATGTTCTCATCGAGACTCAAGCGCGAACCATCGAGCATGATCGATTCGTAGCCCAGCCCCAACGCCTCTTTGAAGATCGACAGATAATCGACCGGCTGGTTGTCTTCGTCGATCACCGGCACATGATCGAGATGCAATCGAGTGTATTCCGATTTGCGCCACTTTGCAAATTCAGCCGCCACAGCCGCCGGGCCTTTGCTTTCAAATTTGATCCACTCCAGGCGCGCGGTTTCGATCAATCCAAACGAATCTTGATCGACAATCGCCTGAACCACCGGCTCGATCATCGGCAGATACGGCACGTTGAACGCCGGAATCACGACGCCGATGGCGCGCGCATGGTCGATAATGGCGGCTACACTCAACATCGACATTGCTCCTGAGGCAATTCCACTTCAAAGCCCAGATAGTGTCCCAGGGCTTCACGCACGGGCGCTTGCACACGACCTGGCGTCAGGCTCACGTGATGACGATGCCCGTTGACGCCCACGTGCATCAGCACATCTTGCAGGTTCCTGATTTCGGCCACGCCGGCTACGCCGAAGAAGTCGCTGGCAATGGGATCCGTTGTGATGCGACCCTCGCCCAAATAGATCTTGACTTTGCCTTCGTCTGTCATCAAACTGCCGAACGTGAAATCCATCGGCTTGATGCGTCCGACATTACAGCCGAAGCCATTGCCCGCACCGACCGCGTTCATCAAGATCAAATGATCGGAGATGCGGCCCTTCGCCGCCATCAGGCTGGCGGGAACCGGCCCACAATGGAACAGAATGCACTTGTCATCTTCATCGCCGTAGTTGTTGTTCCAATCGAGACAGGCCGCCGGCGCGTAAGACGCCAGATGCAGCGCCCGCATCGCCACCGCATTGCCAATGTCCACCTCGCACGACGAAGCCACGCCGTCATCGTTCAAGATGCCCATCGCCACGCAAGGCGAGATGCCGAGCTGCGTTTGCATCTCTGTCCAGCAGCGGATCGCCAGCGCGTCCAATCGATATTCTTTCGTCATCGTATCCAGTGTCACACCCAGCCGCGTGATATTATCAAAAGCCGAATCGGGTACGCCTTCCCAGGATGCATAACCTCCCAGCCGTTCAGCCTTCGCCACATAGGCCGGATCATTCGTCTTGAGCGCCTTCATGCGGCCAAACACATCCGATAGATCGAACGTCTCGACGGTAACGCCGTAACGCTGCAAAGCCACCTCGTCGATGCGGACTGTCTTGAAGGGCGTCGTGCGCGCGCCCACTGCACCGACCACCATGCCTTTGATGCCTCTGGCGACACGGCACACGCGATCGAATTCATCGACGTTGGCCTTGAAGCGATCACTCGATGGCCTGACGGTGTGCGGCTTCAACGCCGTAAATTTGACGCCATACTGCCGGAACACATCCATGATCGAGATCTTGCCGCAAAACGAATCGCGCCGCAGAGCGGGAGCCATCTGATCGAATTCGTCGGGATAGGCCTGAATCAAGATCGGCACACCGGCTTCTTGCAAGGCCGCCACAGCGCCGGTCTCATCGCCGAAGTTCGGCAGGCACACCATCACACCGCCGAATTTGCCCCGATTCTCGCGCAGGAAATTGGCGTACACTTCGCCTTCACGCGGAGTTTCAACTGCACCGTAGCGCGTGGCATTTGTGTCGAGCATTAACACAGCGTGGCCCAGGCCATTCAGCACACTGACCATCTCTTCACGCGCAGCCGCAATCAGCGACGCCGGAAAAAAGCCTCGATTGCCAAAGAAAAGTGCAAAGGTCGTTTTTTGAGCATTCATGATTCTTGTCCTATCAAAGTGATTGATAAGCTGTCTGCCGAATCGTATCGACCATCGCCCAGAAATTCTCTAGCGGCGTATCAAGTTGCAGGTTATGCGTCGGCCCGATCAGCAAACCGCCACCCCGGCCGATCGTCTTCAGGCGCGTGATAACTTCGTTCCTGACATCGTCCGGTGTGCCAAAGGGAATCGTCTGTTGAATATCCATGGAGCCCCAGAAGCACAGCCGATCGCCGTATTCGCTCTTCAATTTCATCGGATCCATCGCCATCGGCTGAATCGGGTTCAGCACATCGATCCCGATCTCGATGAGTTCAGGGATGATCGGATACACTACGCCATCAGTGTGATAAGCGATCTTGATCTCAGGATTGATCGCCCGCAGCGACGCAATCAGCTCGGCCATGCGCGGCTTGAGAAACTTGCGCCACATCTTCGGCGACATCAACATCGAATTTTGCCCGCCGACGTCATCGCCCAGCCAGATCATGTCGACACCCAATTTCACCAGATGCTGTGTCACCGTCTTGTGATACTGAAACGGAATATCCAACACCCGATTGGCCCTGGCCGGATCAGCCGCCATATCCAGCATCAACTGTTCGTAACCGCGGAGTGCCCAGGCCGTTTCGAAAATCGTCGTCGGGGTGACGCCGACGATCCAGTATTCACCTTTGTAGGTACGGATGACGCACTCGGCTTCGATATATAACGCGGCGCGATTCGGATCAGGCGACACATAGGTATCGAACGCCTGATCAGCGGCCAGCGGTGGGCCAAACGGCTCGGTGTATTTGCCTTTGCCGAAACGCGTTTCGTATTCGATCGTTTTCCAGGTAACGCCCCACTCATCCAGATAACGATCGACGTTTTGATAACCGTCCTGATAATAACCGTTGACCCAACCCACCGAGGTCAGCAACATATCTTCGTCGAGATGGCGCTCCAACTCATAGGTGTTACCGCCGCCATGCGGGTTGTGCAAACCTTGACCCTTCAACTGCAAATCGGCTTCGAGCCGCGCCGCGAATTCGGGCGTGAAGCTAATCTGCATCGGGCAGCGATCAGATTCTTGATGATTAAGTGCGGCCCAAACTCGGTCGCGATGCTTCACGCGAGTGACTCCTATTACAAGGTCGTCAGTCAACGATGGTATTTGCCGTATGCCAGCGCCGTATCAAACATCGCCACGATGTTTTCCGGCGGAACGAGCGCTTGAATATTGTGAACCGCCGCAAAGACAAAGCCGCCACCCGGCGCGAGATCATCGATGCGGCGCTTCACTTCGTCGACAACTTCTTGCGGCTTGCCAAAGGGCAGCACGTGCTGCGTATCGACGCCACCGCCCCAGAACGTGATGTCGCGGCCAAATTCGGCTTTGAGTTCTTGAGTATCCATGCCCTTCGCCGACACTTGCACCGGATTCAGGATATCGAAGCCAATCTCGATCAGATCGGGAATCAAGCCGCGCGTCGCACCGCAACTGTGATAGAACAACCTGGCATTGGTCTTCTGCTTGATCGCTTCGACCAGGCGCTTCTGCTTGGGCTTGATCATCTTTCGATAAAGATCGGGCTTAATCAACCAGCCGTTCTGCCCGGCTAAGTCATCCCAGAAGGTGAAGACCTGAATGTACTTACCGACGTGATCGAGGTAGTTGTTGCACGACTCGATGTAGATGTCGGTAATCTGCTCCATCAACCGATCGGCAAACTGCGGCTCGGCGAGCAGCGCCATGAAGAAATTCTGCAGGCCCATCACGCGGGCGGGCTGCTCGAAAATGCCGCCGCCGATCACCGCGCTGCCAACCAGCGCATAATCTGTGTTTTCGTACAGATACTGCGCCTGCTCGCCGAGTCTGGCGTTGACTTCGACTGGATCAGGACGCGGCCACTGGTAATTGTCGAGCGCGGCCATCGTCGGTTCTTTGATCGGGAAGTCCACCCAATCGAAGTACAGGCCGCCGCTTTTGGGCATGTGCAACTTTGATCCCCACCGATCGATAAACGCGTAGTAGTCGCCCTCTTCAAAAATATTGACGCTCGCCGTCGTCGCGGCTGGCAGCTGCACCATGCGAAAATCGACGCCGAAGCGCTGCAGCAGCGCCTCATCGACGTACGGCAGTTGCTGAACGTAGTCCAGCATCTTGATCTCTTCCAGCGGCAAGCCGAGATGCTGCTTAAGTTCGATATAAGTCTTCTTGACGATCGAGGAAACGATGGTCGCGCCGAGATCGATTGGGATTCGATCGGGTTCTTGATGGTTGAGGGCCTGCACGACTCGTGCGCGTGGCGTCACGTCTTGCTCCCGATCAGTTTAACCTTCGACGCAACACGGCTTGCAGTGAAACCGAGGCGACGATGATGAAGCCGTAGATCAGCTGCGTCCAATACGCCGTCCAGCCGGCCGCGACAATACCCGGGTTGATGATCGCGATGATGTACGAGGCGATAAAGGTGCCAAAGATCGTGCCCGTCCCGCCGAAGACTGAAGTGCCGCCCAGGAAGACCGAGGCGAGCGTGTTCAGCAGATACCCCTCACCCAGGGTAGGCCAGAAGTAATTGACCTGGGTGCTGACGACGAAGCCCGCAAAGGCAGCGGCCAGGCCGACAATCGTGAAAGTCAGAATCTTGGTGCGTCCCACATCGACACCCATCAACTTGGCGCTATCCGCATTGTCGCCGACGAGATAGACATGTGCGCCGAACTTGTGGCGATTCAGGAAGAACCAGATAACGATGGCAATGATAATGGTCCAGACGAATTGGGCCGGAATCACGTCACCGATCTTGCCGACCAGAGCCGAATACAGCACCGTCTCTTTGACCGCACTGAGGCCGAGTCCCTGACCGTTCGTGACTACGAGGACCACACCTCGCCACAGGAATTGGGTGCCAATCGTTGCGACGAGCGAGGGAATGCCGAGCTTGACGACAATCATGCCGTTCACCCAGCCCGCAAACAACCCGGCCAACAGGCAAGCAATGAACCCCAGCCAAACGTTGTTCGTCGCCACAAACACCACATCAAAGGCCGTCATGCCCCAGGCCATCACGGACGTGAAGGATAGGTCAATCTCTTTGGCAATGATGACGAGTGTCAACGGGATCGCGATCAGGGCAAAGAAGGGCGTCGTGGACATGAGCGAGTAATAGATATCATAGGACAGGAACGTGATGGGCGCCCGCCAGATAAAGAACGCCAGAATAGCCAGTGCCACGAACACGATCGCGATCTGAAGCGCGTACTTGCGCAACAGCCTGGAGAAGCGACTTCGTTTGGCGGTGGGCGAGAGCGGTCTGGCTTCAGCGACAGAATCCATTTGACTTGCCTCCATTCTCAGCGGGTTGCGCCCTGATTGTTTTCGAGACTGCCCGTCTGAGCAACGCGGTATAGCCGATCAAGCAACTCGTCGAGGGTGAGCTCATTCTTCATGAATTGACCGGCCACCGTGCCGCGGTCAAGCACCACAATGCGGTCGACGACCGGATAGACGTGGAAGATATTGTGATCGATAAAGACCGCCGCTTTGCCGGCCGCCTTGATGCTGGCCACGAAATCGAGGCACTTCCTGGTCTCCGACAGGGACAGGCCCATGGTGGGTTCGTCCAGAATGATGAGTTCAGCCTTGAAATAGAGCGCCCGGGTGATAGCCACGCCCTGGCGCTCGCCGCCGGAAAAAGTCCCGACCACCGATTCCGACGTAACGGCCGACGAGGTGAAACCCATCGCCGTGTGCATCAACTTTTGGGTCTCGTGCTGCATTGTCTTGACGTCGAGCATTCCCCAACGGTTTGATATTTCTCGCCCCAAAAAAATATTGCGCCACAAGGATTGCTGATCGGCCAGAGCGCGTTCTTGATAAACGACCTCAATACCCAGCTCACGCGCTTTCGGCACCGACAAATGATCGACCTTCTTATTCCGCCAATAAATTTCGCCGCCGGGGTCCGGACGATGATAGCCGGTGATGAGCTTGACCAGGGTCGATTTGCCCGCGCCGTTGTCGCCGAGTAACCCGACGATTTCGTTGGTTCCAATCTCAAGATTCACATCGTGCACAGCGGAAACTTCACCAAAAGTCTTGGACACATTTTTGAGTTGAAGTAAATTGTCCATTCATTCACCTTAGATAGAGTCCGGGTGGCGCGGAGCAGTGTGCTCCGCGCCACCGATATTCATAAGCCGGTCTTCGCGCTTGTCAAGAAGACCTCGCTAGTCCGATTACTTATCGGATATTCTTGGCGGCCAGCGGAGCAATGAAATCGACATTCGTCTTGTCGACAAAGCCCGCCCCGGTGTTGACGTGCAGACCCGAGAAGCCGTAGACCTTGGTCAAGCAGATTTGCAGGATCGGCAAATACCCTTGCAGCCATTCCTGCTGATCGATCACCAGGTTGGTCCAGCCGCCCTGAATCGCGGTGACCGTGGCCGGTGACAGGTCAAAGCCGGCCACCTTGATGTCGCCCGCTTTCTTACCCGCCGCCTTGAGATAGGTATCCGCGGTCGCTGTCAAGCCACCGTGATCGAACACCACGGCCTTGAGGTCCGGATGAGCAGAGACGTACCCGGTGAAGGTGGGCGTACCCGCCGCTGGATCTGAGTTGGTCGCCGAGTCAATCTCGAGGTAATCTTGCGTCAGTCCGGCTTCCTTAAACGCGTCAATCACGCCCTTGGTGCGCTCACCGCGCGCGGGCTGGGCCAGCAACCCCCAGACCATCGCGCGATCGCCTGCCTTGAGGCCAAAGCGCTTGACGGCTTCAACCCCGAGCGCATGGCCGGCCGCATAGTTCTCGGCACCGACGTAACCAAAGCCATTGGCCGCGTATTGGGCCTCAACCTTGGGCAGCGTAGTGTTCTGGCTGGTCACAATGATGCCCTTCGCCTCAGCATCAATGATCAGCGAATCGAACGCGTCATCGCCAGGGTGGCCCATCACGGCGATGCCGTCGGGCTTGGTCGCCGCCGACTCACTGAACTGCTGGATCATCTTTTGCGGATCCCAGCCCGACCAGACGTAGTTCACCTGGGCCCCCAGGTCCTTCGCCGCCTGGACGGCACCGTTGTAAACATTGACGGCAAACACGCCGCCCTCCGGACCGCCGGGGAAGAACACGATCTTGACACTGGAGCACCAGCCAGTGCCGGCTGCGGGCAAAGCCGTTGGAGGCGGCGCAGCCTGGGCAGTTGTGGCAACCGGCACGGCCGGGGCCTGAGTCGCCGGCGCAGCGGGCGCGGCGCAAGCACTCAACACGAAGACCAACACGAGCAACAGACTGACACTTCGCTTAAGCATTTCATCCTCCTGAGGATCTATCTGAATTTTTGGAATGGGCCTAAATCGAACTGCCTAACCTACAAACTACTACGATCACAACGGGTGAATAGTCTATATCTTCGTGGCTCGACCTCCTTATCAAATCTTTGAAAAATCACTTCACTGAGATCGACTGCACCAGCTCAATGCCGCGCGGAACTTTCGCGAATCACCAGTTCAGGCATTAAGATAGTCGATTCCAGAGTAACCTCGAGATCGCTCTTGCGTTTGGCTTCGATGATCTGATGCAAGTTCTGGACTGCGATACAGCCCACATCGATTAGTTGCTGATGGACAGTCGTGAGCGGAGGCCAGAAAAAGGCCGACTCGGGAGTGTCGTCAAACCCCGCGACGGCCACATCTTGAGGAACGCGGCGGCCCGATTGATGCGCGACGCCTAACGCCCCCAGCGCGATTTGATCGCTGCAGGCGAACACGGCATCAATATCAGGCGCGCGCTCCAACAGCGTCCGCATGGCGAGTGCACCACTCACTGCCGACCAATCAGCACCTACCACCAAAGTAGGATCTGGATTCAGGCCCGCCCGCTGCAGGGCTTCTTGCCAACCCGCAGATCGTTCACGGGCTTCCCACCAGGCTTGTGGCCCTGTAATCAATCCAATTCGGCGGCGGCCTTGTGCAATCAAATGCTGGGTGACTTCAATCGCGCCGTGCCGGTTATTGACCGAGACAGTGGTCAACCCAGGTTGGGCCTGGGTACTCAGGAATACAATCGGCGGCAGACGATCCAGTCGGGCAGAATCGATCCAGCCTCGATTAGCGCCCACTTCAGGCACGGCCCAAATAATGCCTTCGACTCGACGTTCGACCAAGTTATCGAGAATTCGATCGATGTCACCGTTATCGGGATGGGCCATGAGATTAAGAAATAGCGAGTAGCCAAGCTCGTCGGAGCGCTTCTCAATGCCGACCACGGTACGAGATGGGCCATAGTAATCAATTCCCCACGCCACGACTGCCAGTGTATTGGAACGTTGATTGACCAGGCTGCGCGCCAGGATATTGGGCCGATAGCCCAGTTGATCAATCGCGGCCTGGACGCGTTGGCGCGTAGCCTCGCTGAGCTCGCCTTGGTTATTCACCACACGAGATACAGTCTTTGCGGAGACACCAGCCAGCTTAGCTACATCCTGAAGGGTAACGTGCATAGGACCAGTTTCCGAATCCGGGTAGAGTTTTTGGGACTCCAAATATCGCCGGGCTAATTGGGTATGTGAAGCTGCTGTTAGTTGAAAGGCGCTTGTCGTTAAAGCGCTGTCGTTATCGCTGACGACAGCGCTGACATCATTTTATAACACAGGTTAGTGGTTTGTCAAGAGGCAGAATTTGTACGCAGCTCTGAAGATTACTTTTTCTTCGCACTGATTTCTCGTTCGTTTCCGGTGGTGGTGCCACTTCCGGCAACGAGTTTTTTCGCGCTGACCTTCAACCGGTGTAAACTGATGCCAAACCTGTTGAAGGAGAGC
>JADGQE010000034.1 GCA_017882055.1 Thermoflexales bacterium | reverse complement strand
ATCAGCAGTGAGTCTAACGCTCGAGGGCGGCGGCAAATACAAAGTTCACGGGGAAGCCGGCTTTGAGATGCTCGGCATGATCAAGGCCGGCGGCAAGCTCCAGGAGTCGGTCGGCATCTATGCCGAATTCGATCTGGATCAGGCGGGCCTGCAATACATCCTCATGAAAGGCACGCTGACGCCCGGCATCCCGATCGGGCAGACCGGCCTGGCCTTGACCGGGCTGCAAGGCAGCTTTGACTTCTCTACTTTGAAAGTGCAGGTTACGGGCACAATCGAGAGTGAACTTGAAGTGCCACCGCTGGGCGCGCTGATTTCTGGCGAACCTTCGCTCTGGGTGCAATTCGCTGAGCCGATCGGCATCGGTATCGAAGGCTCACTCAAAGTGCTGATCTTTGATGCGGCCAACGCCGCCTTGAGCATCACGGAGGATCGCGGACTCGAAGGCTCCGTCCACATCAACTACATCCCCTATGCGATTCAAGGCGACGCCAGTCTGCATGTCTGGCGTGCCGGCGGAAAGTTCCACTTTACCGGCAGCGCCGGCGTGACGTTGGGTTTCAATAAGGGCGCACTCGGGACATATTGGGGCATTGACCTGCCGCCCTTTGACGCCACCTTCGGCAACATCGCCGCTCAGTTTGGCGAGTTTTGCGGCAACCAGGCTTGCGACAGCACGGTCTATGGTTTCAAAGGCGCGGTTGATCTGACGATCCGAGTTCACATTCCATTCGACGGCAACATCAACAAGAACCTGTTCAGCTACGCTTTCTTCATCGATACGAATGGCCACCTGGACTATGGTTCATCGCTCGACCGGTATCGCCTGATCGATCAGAGCGCCTACGTGGCCGAAGCGCGCGCCCAGGGCCTCATGCTGGACACCACCCACATCATCACCTACAACGTCACTAGCACCGACTTGGGCCTGATGGGTATGAGCTGGCAGAGCGGCTCGCCGTCGCTCACACTGATCGATCCGGAGGGCATCACCGTCACGACCGACACGGCCTATCCGAACATGGGCTACACCACCACCGTGACCTCGACGGTGTATCTCATTGACAATCCCAAGGTCGGGACATGGCAGGCAGTCATCAGCAATGTCACCGGCAGCGAGCAGTATTCCTTCGGCGCATTAGGGCGCAACCAGCCACCGACCATCACCGCGCAAAGCGTCGTGACCACCGGGCCAAATCTCTTTACACTTCAATGGACAGGTCAAGATACTGACTCCGGCACAAACGTGGCGCTCTATTACAACGCCAGGGATAGCGATGCAGCGGGCACGCTCATCACTCAAGGACTGAATTTGTCGGGTAGTTACCTCTGGGATGCATCACAGGTCAAGACCGGCGATTACTATCTCTATGCCCGCATTGACGATCGCAAGAATGCACCCATCGTCCAGTATTTCACTCAAACGGTGTCTGTGAACAACACGCTGCCGCCCATTGCGCCCACTGGTGTTCAAGTCAGCCCGACGCCTGGATGGCTGAATCTCAATGTTTGCTGGAATCGCGCGCCCGAAGCCGATGTGGTCGGCTATCACGTCTATTATGGCCGGGATGCGGGCATTTACGATTTGGGTCTCTACGATGCGGCCAACTCCGATTGCTATCGCCTGCCATTACCGGCCTGGCTGAACACCGGCTATGTTGCCGTTTCGGCCTATGACAACTCGGGGAACGAGAGCCAACTCTCCGAGCTGCAATTTACAATCGATAGACGATACCACATCTATCTGCCCGCCATCAGGCGCTAGGCAACAACCGTTCAGTTGGGCAGGCACGAAATTTTTGCGACGGCCCTGCCCTAAATGGTGTTGAGGCATCCATGATCAAGATCGGCCACTCGGGCGGCATGCATGTCCCCGAGTGGCTCATTGACCGCCAGTGCCAGGTGGCCTAGCCTGTGTCCGCTCCACATTTGCATCCGCGCGACGCTTCGATATCTCCGATCGTCAATCATTCATCGCTACGAATTTCGATTCTGCTGCCGTCACACCCGTGACGCCTGCGCAACGCGAAGCGTGACCGAATTCGCCAACAGGCTTCACATTGAGACACAAAGAGGCTGGCGCGGACGATCATTTTTACGCGTTTATGCTATCATGAATAGCGAGAACGGGTTGGGCTTTTCGGGTTTAGCAGCTGACGGAGATGCCCACCTGCTGGAGGTGGATCATTCACTGTCAGGGTAGATCGATCCGGGCCAGGGCGCAGCCTTTACGGTGTGGCTCAGGCCGGCGAATTAACCGCACCGCAGCCGTTACAAGGCTGAACTTTAGAGTGCGAAACAATCTCAAGGGTGTGCCTAAATCTGGTTGAGACGTAGGGCCACCCTCGCGGTTGTCCGCCTGTAGCAGGCGCAAGGCGCTGCCCCATCATGCGTGGACGTATCACCTCTGTTCGCAACGGCAATCCGTTTTCTGACGTACTGTATTCATGCAAGCCTGATCCGTTTTTTTGCTACAACGATTGAGACCATTACACCTCGCCGCGTGGATCAAGTTTATTCCAACGCTGGTGGCGCCGATCATGCTGGGTGATTAGCCTACAATCGATTGGCATGCGGCGGCCCTGCATAAGATATACGATTGTCGCGGGGTAGTCAGTGCTGCTTTGATAGCCTGCTCTATCACCGAACAAAAAGGGCTGGACTGCTCCGACACCTTATCCAGCGTGAAAGTGTGTGGGAATTGATCCAGCGCACGGCGACGCGGCAAGATACCCTCCAAGCCACATCGCAAGTGAAGACCGCTGATTTCCGGGTAGGGCGGCATGTACGTCAGTGTCAGATCTGCTGATTTGGCTGACCGATAGACATATTCGGCTATCTTCTGCAGAAATTTAGAGTTAAACGCTCGATATTCGCCTCATGTGACCGCTTCCATTGAAATTTGGTATTGACATTTGTTTATGGCTGTGCTATATTATTGCATGTAAACGCTCACACGGAAGATCCCTCAATTAGTGTGAATTTGCTCTGCTTTTAAGTCCTTCTTGAAATAGTTGTTGCTGCCCATTTGGAAGCGTGTTCAGGCGATATTATCTGACCTGATTTGTAACTGAAGTGATTGGGAGCAAATCTGTGCCACGCGGAACCAGGTTTACCGGAAGCGTAACCATTGTCGACGTAGCGCACGAGGCCAGAGTCTCACACGCTACAGTGTCGCGTGTCCTCAACAACGATTCCCACGTCAGCCCCGAAACTCGTGAGCGTGTGTTGCGGGCCACCACCCGTCTCGGTTATAGCGTCAATCAGCAGGCGCGCAGCCTGGCTGGTGGTCGATCGCAGGTTATCGGCCTGGTCGTGCGTGATCTGGGCACAGGCTATATTGGCGAGATCGTGCGCGGAATCGACGACCAACTCTCGACGGCGCAATACGACATGATGTTGTACACTACCCACCGGGGAGGTACCGGCAAAGAATCGGTGTACGTCACTTCCCTGGCTCAAGGTATGACAGATGGGTTGTTGCTGGTTCTTCCTCAAAACCCCGAATCTTATTTGCAGACATTGCGGCAGCGGCGTTTCCCCTTTGTTTTAATCGATCACAACGGCAGCGGCGAAAGTGAATCGGCAGTGGGTGCAACCAATCGACAGGGCGGTTACGACGCGACAAAGTATCTGATCGAGTTGGGGCACCGCCGGATCGGGTTTATCACTGGCTCGATGGATCTAGGTTGCTCGCGCGATCGATTAGATGGCTATAAGGCCGCGTTGTGCGATCACGGCTTGTCGATCGATCAGGCGTTGATTCGACAAGGTGATTTTCACCAACCGATGGGCTTCACCTGTGCCCAGGCGTTGCTGTCACTGCCTGATCGCCCCACGGCGATTTTCGCTTCGAATGACGTGATGGCGTTTGGCGTTATGGAGGCGGTTCGCGATCAGGCGCTGAAAATTCCAGACGACGTTTCAATTGTCGGATTCGATGACATTCCGCAATCAGTGAGTGTCTATCCACAGTTGACGACGGTGCAGCAACCGCTTGCTGAAATGGGTGCGCGGGCAACGCAAATGCTGCTGGAGTTGATCGAGAATCCCGATCAACCAGCGCAACGCGTCGAACTGCCCACCGAATTGATTGTACGTGCCTCGACTCGCGCGATCAAATAGATAAGGCCAGCTGACCCGTCATAGTCGTACTGGCCTTACCTAGACGCGAAGGGCACACTTTACGGGTTGACCGAAAGGAGGACCATCGCACCTCGATTATTATACTAGAATTTCCCCTTCGCAGGCAACAGCAAGCTACTTGCGTGTCTATCTCAACCAATTTCAACAATCTCAGAGGAGAAGATCAAAATGTCTACTCACCGCTTGTTTCGCGTTCTGGCCATCTTGGTTTTGGCCGCTATGATCGTGTCTGCATGCGCGCCGGCTGCTACACCAGCGCCGCAGATTGTGCCTCAGACCGTCGTGGTCCCGCAAACCGTCGTGGCCCCGCAAACCGTCGTGGCCAAGCAAACTGTCGTCGTACCTCAAACTGTCGTCGTCCCGGCCACGCCCGTTCCTGCCCCCCAAGTCACCGTTGAATGGTGGCATATTACCACCATCGACCCGGGCAAGACGCTCTGGAAGACTATGGCCGATGAATATATGGCCAAGCATCCCAATGTCACCATCAATATTACGGTATTGGAAAATGAAGCCTTCAAGACCAAGCTGACCACCGTCATGCAGGGCGGCACTCCCCCCGATATCTTCCAGAGTTGGGGCGGCGGTACCATGAATGATCAGATCACTGCTGGTATGCTCAAGGACATCACCGCGGATCTCGATGCCAACGGCGGCGCCTGGCGCAACACCTTTGCACCCGGTGCGTTGGCTGTCTATGCCAAGGATGGCAAGAACTACGGCGCGCCGTGGGACATGGGCATAGTCAGTTGGTGGTACAACAAGGACCTCTTCACCCAGGCCAAGATTGCCAACCCGCCCACCACCTGGACTGAATTGCTGGCCGATGTCAAGACCCTTAAAGCTGCCGGTATCACCCCCATCTCCCTGGGTGAAAAAGACACCTGGACCGGCATGCACATTTGGTCCTATCTCGCCACTCGTATCTGCGGACAGGCCGGTTTCCTGGCCGCCGCAGGCCGCAAGGGCGCCTTCACTGATGCCTGCTTCGTCGAAGCTGGCAAGAAACTCCAAGATTTGATCGCCCTCCAGCCCTTCCAAGCCGGTTTCCTGGGCGCCTCGCATGATGACATGCAAGGTGCCTTTGGCAATGGCAAGGCTGCCATGGAACTCTCCGGACAGTGGGCGCCCGGCTCTGAAGCCGGTCAAGCCGCTGACAAGAAGGGTGTTGCCAATCTGGGCATGTTCAACTTCCCGGTTGTCGAGGGCGGCGCTGGCGACGTGACGGATGTAATGGGCGGCGGCAATGGCTTTGCCATCGGCAAGAATGCCTCGCCGGAAGCCATTGACTTCGTCAAATACCTGACCACTGCAGAAAACCAGGCACGTGTTGCTGCCAGTGGTGGTGGCATCCCGGTCGTCAAGGGCGGTGAAGCTGGCCTGACCCAAGCCGGCACTACGGCCAATCCCAACATGGTCGTTGTACAGAAGACCTTTGCGGCTGCGAAGTACTTCCAGCTCTACTACGATCAGTACATGCCTTCGGCGATGGGTTCCATCATCAATGATGCGGTTGCCGGTCTCTACGCCGGCACGAGTACGCCTGAGAAGGTTGCCCAGGCGATCGAAGACGGCGCCAAGCAGATTCTAAAGTAAGGTAGTCTGGTTCTATCGAGGTGCGGGGGTTGGGTCCAGAATTACCCGGCCCCTGCACTGATGTGCCCATCCCCTTCACCCTCTCCGGGGATGCTGCGCGAAGGTGATGGGCACAACCTCCAGGTAAAATTTGCTGCCATGGACTTTTGTGGTAATGTACTTCCAAATATGGAAAGAGACCCAGCATGAATATCGCCCAGGCCCCCCGCAGAGATGAAATCACGTTGCCGACACGCAATCGTTCGCCTCGTCGCACACAAGATTACGTGACAATCGTTTTGTTCTTACTGCCGGCTTGCATTCTTTTTCTTCTTTTCCTGGTTTATCCCATTTTCAGTTCCATTTATTACAGCCTGTACAATTGGAGCGGGATCGGGCCTGCGGTTAATTTTGTCGGATTGGATAATTTCAAGCAGATCCTAACCGATCAAGTTTTTATCAAAGCGGTGGGGAACTGCCTCTTGATCGTTGTGCTTTCTTTGGCCATCCAGTTGCCAATGGCTCTGGCGATGGCCATCATGGTGGGACGTGATCTGCCCGGTCGGGGTTTTTTTCGCACAATCTTTTTCATGCCGTTTGTGCTTTCCGAAGTCATCGCGGCCATCATCTGGCTGAGCCTCCTCAGCCCTGATCCGGAGCGCGGTTTTATCAATGCGCTTTTGGTCCTTATTCCGGGTGTCCAGGCCCAAAACTTCCTGGGCGATATCAACGCGGTCATGGCCTGTGTCTTTGTGGTCCTGACCTGGAAATATTTTGGATTACACATGCTGTTGTACATGGCCGGCCTGCAAAATATCCCCCGGGAGATTGAAGAGGCGGCCCAGATCGATGGCGCTAACCGCTGGCAGTCGATCCGGTATGTGACCATCCCCTTGCTGAGAAGCACCATACAGACCACCATGTACCTGTCCGTTTTGGGTTCGCTCACGCAGTTTAACCTGATCTGGATCATGACCCGGGGCGGGCCGGTCAACTCCAGCGAAGTCATGGCCACGTACATGTATCGCTACGCTTTCATCCGTTTCCAACTGGGCTACGGTTCGGCGGTGGCGCTCGTGATGCTGGCGATCTGCCTGATCTTTTCAGTGGCCTACCTGCGGCTTAACCGCCAGTCCGATCCCCTGAGCGGCATCTAGAAAGGAACCTCCATGGCAGCCATTGATGTTCGTAAAAAAGACGCTTTCAAAAAGAAGCTACCCAGGTTCTTCCAGTACCTCGTCCTTTCTATTTTTACCCTGATCGTCCTGGTGCCCGTCGTGATCATGGTCTTTGGCGCCCTCAAGACGCGCGGCGAGATGTTTACACACCCTTACACCCCGCCCATTCCCGCGCATTGGGAGAACTTTGCTCAGATTTTGACCACGGGTTCGTTCTGGCGCATGTTGGGCAACAGCCTGATCGTCATGACCGCTGCGACGGTAGGCGTATTGATCGCTTGCAGCCTGGCGGCCTTTGTCTTTGCTCGGATGCAATTCAGGGGCAAGGAACTGGCTTTCAATTTTCTCACGCTGGGGCTCATGTTCCCGATTACCGTTGCCATTATGCCGGTCTACCTCGTCGTCCGCCAGATGCAGCTGATTGATTCTCTCCTGGCGGTTATCCTGGTGCAGACCGCCTTTGGAATATCCGGAAACACCCTGATTCTGCGCGGATTCTTTCTGTCGATCCCGGTTGAACTGCAGGATGCCGCCGCCATTGATGGCTGTTCTACGTTTGGCTTCTTTTGGCGCATCCTGCTCCCGCTGGCGCGCCCGGCTCTGGCTGCGGTTGGCGCCTTGACCATGATCGTCAGTTGGAATGATTTACTCACCCCCCTGGTTCTTCTCAACCGGGACTCCCTCTGGACCCTGCCGCTCGGTACCATGCAGTTCCAGGGGCAATACAGTTCCGATTTGGCGCTGACGGCGGCTTTTGTAACCTTGTCCGCGTTACCCGCGATTATCTTTTACATGTTTGCTCAACGACAAATCGTAGCCGGTTTGACGGCTGGTGCACTCAAGGGCTAGTTATCTTTGCTGCTCCTTATACAAGTAACCCTTATACAATTAACCAATGTACAGAACTTTCCGCAACCCCATCCTTCCAGGTTGTTACCCTGATCCCTCTATTTGCCGGGTTGGCGGCGACTATTATCTGGTCACCTCGACATTCGAATATTTCCCCGGGTTGCCGATCTTTCATAGCCGCGACCTGATCCATTGGCATCAGATCGGGCACGTCCTGGATCGGCCCTCGCAGTTGCCCCTCGATGGCATACGTCCATCGGGTGGCCTATATGCGCCAACTATCCGTTTTTCGCAGGGCGTTTTTTACGTGATCAATACTCTGGTTGACGGCAAAACGAAGTCGGGCAATTTTATTGTGACTGCGACCGATCCGGCCGGGCCGTGGTCGGAGCCGTACTGGCTGGATGATGCGTCCGGGATTGATCCCTCTTTGTTCTTTGATGATAATGGCCGCGTCTGGTATGTCGGCAACTGGATGGCGAGGAACAGCCAGTACGAAGGGCATACTGAAATTTGGCTGCAAGAATTGGACTTGACAACAATGCGGCTCGTCGGAGAACCGCAGGTGCTTTGGGATGGGGCAGTCAAGGGAGCAGTTTGGGCTGAAGCGCCGCACCTCTACAAAACTCAAGGCTACTATTACCTGTTAACGGCCGAGGGCGGAACAGCCCACCACCATGCAGTGTCGGTCGCACGCAGCAAGAGGATTACAGGACCGTATGAAGCAAATCGCGGCAACCCAATTTTGACTCACCGTCACCTGGGGCTGGATTATCCGATCGTGGGAACCGGCCATGCGGATCTGGTGGAAACGCAATCCGGCGAGTGGTGGATGGTGCTGCTGGCCATGCGACCCTACGGAGGCTATTTCTATAATCTCGGCCGAGAAACCTTTCTTGCCCCGGTGCGTTGGGAAGATGGCTGGCCAATCGTAAGTCCCGGAACCGGGCGAGTCGAATTTACCTATCCGGCTCCCGACTTGCCTGACCACCCCTGGCCAGTCGTGCCGGCCCGTGACCACTTTGACGCATCGACTCTCGCTCTCCAATGGAATTTCTTGCGCACCCCGCACGCTGAATTCTGTAGTCTGAGTGAACGTCCCAGTTACTTGCGGTTGCGATTACGTCCCCAGCGCCTGTCAGAACAAACGAATCCGAGTTTTGTCGGGCGGAGGCAACAACACATTCACTTCGCGGCGCAGGCGGTGCTCGAGTTCAAGCCGCGGACCGAGCATGAGTGCGCCGGTCTTGCCCTTATCCAGAACAACGATTTTTACCTTTGTTTGGTCGTGACGCGAGGAGTCGAGCCCGTCGTTCGGCTGATCAAACGGGCACAGGGTGTGGAGGAAATGTTGGCTGAGCAAACCATTGACACCAGCCGATTATTTCTCAAGGTGGAAGGGCATGCGCAAGCGTACAGTTTCTATCTCGCCACTGAACCGAATAAGTGGCGACCGATCGCCGAAGACATAGACGGGCGTATTTTGAGCACGCCTGTTGCCGGCGGTTTTGTAGGCGCCTACATTGCCATGTATGCAAGTAGCAATGGGCTACCCAGCACGAATAGTGCTGACTTCGACTGGTTTGAATACGTTGGGCTTGATGAGGCCTGACACGCGACTGTGACCTGTTGGCCGGACGACAAATTGCGTCTGGTGTAACTGCTAGTGCGATCAAAGGTCAGGAGATGATATGACTGTTCCGACTGGCAATGCAATCGAGTTGACCATTCCGATTTCCAATCCCGCCACTCCCGATTTCTTGCGAGAAGCTGTGGCAGATTTCGCGCGTAAACGTAACCGGCCTGTGGAGATCACCGGTAAGCCCTGGAATGTGGCGTGGCAAGATCTTGTCAAAGTTGCGCTGTATAAGACTGGCGCGGATGTGTCGGGGGTAGGCACAACCTGGATTGGCAGCTTCGTGGGCATGGATGCGCTGCGACCGTTCTCGCGATCAGAGATCGCAAGTCTGGGCGGAGAAGCCGCTTACTTCACCTCGGCGTGGCAGGCGTCTCAGTTATTTCCTATCCACAGGTTTGGTCAATTCCATATGTGTTAGATACTCGCGTGATCTTTTATTGGCGAGATATGCTGGAGCGTGCCTGCATCGCTGAGTCTCATGCGTTCGAGACAGTCGAACAAATCGACGAGACTTGTCGTCGCCTTCAGGCGAGTGGAGTTGCCAATCCTTGGGCGGACATGACGGGCGGGCCGCCACTTCTTGACACGCTCTACTTTGCTTCGAGTTGGGTGTGGGCCAAAGGCGGCGACTTCATCCGTGTAGACGGCAAGCATACGATTTTCAATTCGACAGAAGCGCGAACAGGTCTCCGGGCTTACTATGATCTCTATCGATATATGCCCCACAATCCCGCACCCGAAACCGGAGAGGATGTTACTGATCTATTCTTCGATCGGCGTGTCGCCGCCATCATGACCGGGCCATGGATACTCGAGCGAGAGCGCTATCGTAATCTGCCGGTCGATGAACGCAGCCGGATGGGCGCAGCATTGCCTCCGGGTCCATCCTTTGTAGGTGGTACGCATTTGATGGTTTGGGCACACGTCAGTCCACGCATCGAACCGACTGCGGTCGAGCTAATCCGTTACTTAAGCGCTCCGCAGATCCAGGTGGGTTTTGCGCGGCAGGCCGGCATGCTGCCGGCGCGTCTTGATGCTTTGCAACAGCCGCCGTTTGCCACCGATCCGCACTTGCAGGTTTTCGTGAAAGCGCTCGAGACCGGCCGCGCGCATACCCGAATTCCGCTGTGGGGCATGGTCGAAGACAGGCTCTCCACTGCCTTAGCGGCGATCTGGACTGGCATCAAACAGAATCCCCAACAAGATCTGGACGTATTGATCAGTGAACAGCTGGAGCCATTGGCTGATCGCCTCGATATGCTTCTGTCCAGATAACTTAAGGAGAATCTCGTGTCTGTCAAGTTGAATGCGCACGGCCTAGAAATCGACGGGCAATTTGTCCCAGTGTATTCCGGTACCGTCCACTATTGGCGGCTGGAGCGATCGGCGTGGCCCAAAATCCTCGATCAGGTCAAAGTCCTTGGCTTTGGCATGATCGAAACTTATCTTCCATGGTCGGTCCACGAGACATCGCCCGGCCACTACGATTGGGGCCAGGCTGATCCACGCAAAGACGCGGAAGCCTTCATGCGCTTGTGCGAAGAGAAGGGACTGTGGCTGTTGGTGCGGCCCGGCCCGCTGATCAACGCCGAACTCACCGACTTCGGCTTTCCTGATTGGGTGCTGATGGATCCAGACGTGCAGTCGCGCACGGCGGTCGGCGGTATTCACTATGACGCCGCATCTGGCCTGCATCCACCCCATCAGTTTCCGGTGCCATCCTATGCCAGCGAGAAATTCTTTCAGTATGCAGGCGGCTGGTATGATGCGATCGGTGCCATCATGGTGCGCCACCTCGCGCCGCAGGGTTGCATCGTAGCGGTGCAAAGCGACAACGAAACCTGCTACCTGTTCCACGATCAGCCTTACGCCACCGATTACGGCGCGGATTCGATCGCGCTCTACCGGCGCTGCTTGCGCGAGAAGTACGTCAGTCTCGATACGTTGAATGCCGCGTACAGTGCGCACTACACTGATTTTTCTCAAGTCGAGCCGCCACGTGATTGCGAAGTTGAAACGCGGGCCGATGTGCCCCGGCATGTCGATTGGGTGGCTTATAAGGAATACCAGATTCGCTGGAGCGTGGCGCGGTTTGCGCGGATGCTGCGCGAGCGCGGCGTGCAGGGCATACCGATCTTCCACGACATTGCCTATCAATACGCCACGCCGCTCGATGTAGCGCGCATGGAAGCCGATCCGGATATCGATTGGGTCGGGATGAATCTGTATCGCAATCAAGAAGACTATTCGGGGGCCGTGCAACGAATACGGTTTCTGGCCGGGTCGACGCGCCTGCCCTTTGTGCCGGAATTTGGCAACGGCTTGTGGAGCCATCACCCCCAGACCTTCACTCCGGCCGAAGAAGAATTCATCACGCTTGGCGCGCTGATGCACGGTCTCAAGGCCATCAATTTTTATATGCTGGTCGAGCGTGAACGCTGGCAGGGCTGCCCTATTACGCGGCATGGCACACTCCGGCCCGAGTATGCCCGGTTCTATCAACGGCTGAGCGATTTCTTGCAGCGTTACCCCGCGTGGCAGTATGAGCGCGAGCGCCAGGTGCTGATCCTGCTGAATTTCGATCTTGGCCGCTTTGCTGCGCTGGCGACGACACTCAACTACTCACACGCCGATCTCCTGGGCTTGCCGCGCGAACTGTTTGAAGTGGATCTCGATCTTGGCTTGAAGTTTGATCCGCAGGTCGAAGCCAACCTGCGCCGGCCCGACTCATGGCTGGGCACGCTGTTCCAGCAACTGGCCCTGCGGCATCTCGATTACGATCTTGGCGATAGCCACATCGATCCGGCGCGGCTGGCGCGCTATCCGATTGTCTTTCTGCAGACGACAGACTTCATGGATGCCGATGATCAACGCTGCTTAATGGAATACGTGCAACGTGGCGGACATTTAGTTGTCGGGCCGGGTATGCCGTATCTCGATCCGGCCTTGAAACCAGCCAGTGTATTTGGACAGGTCATTCAGTCGCCGGGCACGGTTGCCATTGGCAATGGCCACTTCACCTGGGTTGAGACGCATAAACTGGCAGCGATGGCGGATGATTGGCTGCCTTGCGCCGAGTATCCATGCGATCAACCGCTAGTCGATCTAGCGGTGTTGCGCCGCAATGACGTTACGCTCTTGTTCCTGGCCAATCCCACGGCACAGCCTCTCGACGCGACGGTGACGTTTGAAAGTGCGCGCGCACTCCGCGCCGCATGGGGTGAAGCAGCCACACTCTCAGCCGCACCTTCACACACGTTCACCTTGAATGCTTATTCGATTCAGATCTGGGAGATCGATCATGATTGATCCCAATTGGAGTGTCGTTGATCTCGATCCGGTGACCTGGCGTAACATCGGACGTTTTCTGGAACCGCCACAATACTTTCGCGCCGCACAGCCCGGCGAGCATGGTTTGTTTGTGCTCCATGAGGCGGGCCGGGTATTGAAAGTCGTCGATACGGCGCTGGGGACGCGGCGCGATCTGGAGCTCGAGCAAGTCTATGATGCGCCTGCTTTAGCCAGGACGCTGCATGCGCGCGGCGAATGGCAGCGTGTGCACGTCATCGATCGACAGCACCTCAAGCGCGTCGCGCGGCTGTCGGGTTCGATCGAGCATCGCCCCTTGCAGCTCGATCAGTATTACCGCCTGGTTCATCAGTTGTTCTGGGAAGATACGGTCGGCTATGTTTGTGAGCCGCCCAAGCCCGATTGGAATCACTTCACGTATGACCTGCTCGAACAGTTCGTCAGCCGCTTACCGCAGCACGCGTCGTTAGCTTTGGGCGTATTCGACGGCACACACTTGAACATCGGCCTGATTCTTGAATTCAAGTCGGGGTCGATTGTGCGTGTGACAACGTTTGAAGCACCGCTGCTCCAGCTGGCGCCGATCGAGCTATCGACGGCCTGTGTCGATCGGTTGTGGCAGCAACTCGATCAGCACATCGCGCCGACGGCGGCCGTGCTGCTGTGTACGCAGGCTGCCTTCGACCAGTGGATCACGGCAGAAGACAAGACACAGGCTTTGCACGTTGCCGTGCGCGATGGCGCCGCTTTGCTGCGCCTGACTATCGATTGAATGGCTGCAAGATGAAGACAATCCTATCTGGCTTCCTGATCGGCGTCTTGCTTATGACGCCGTTTTTGTCTGCGTGTAGTGCGCCGGTGGTGACTCCCGCTACACCGCCTCCGGCTGCCGCGCCGTCTGCGGTAATACAACCTACGGTAACGGTGCCTGCGATACCGCAACCGCTCGGTGCGTTTCAGTCAGGCCAGTATCATAACTTGTTTAAGGAACTACTGAACAAGAATGATACTGAAATCCAGGCGAAGATCGACGCTGCCTGGCAGCAATTGTTTTATGGCGATGATGCGTCGCAGCGCGTGTACTATCCGGTCGGCGGTGACATGGCCTACGTGAAAGACATTGGCAACGACGATGTCCGCTCCGAAGGCATGTCGTACGGCATGATGCTGGCTGTGCAATTGGACAAAAAAGAAGAGTTCGATCGCTTGTGGAAGTGGGCCAAGAAGTATATGTACCAGAGTGACGGTCCTTACAAAGGTTACTTCGCCTGGCACTGCAAGAGTGACGGCACGCAGATTGACGGCAATCCGGCATCCGATGGCGAGGAATGGTTTGTGATGGCGCTGTTGTTCGCGGCCAATCGCTGGGGCAACGGCGAAGGAGTATTCAACTATCAAGCTGAGGCTCAATCTATCCTTGATACGATGCTGCACAAAGGCGAAGAGAATAATGGCCTGGCGACCAACATGTTTGATCCCAAAGCCAAACAAGTAGTCTTCGTGCCGAGCGGCCGCAGTGCTACCTTTACCGATCCGTCTTATCACCTGCCAGCCTATTACGAATTGTGGGCGCGCTGGGCCAAACAGGACAATACATTTTGGAAAGAAGCCGCGCAGACAAGCCGCGTTTTCTTCAAACAGGCGGCCAATCCAGCCACGGGCCTGATGCCCGATTACGCCGAATTCACTGGTCAACCCAACAGCGACCCCGATCATGCCAGTTTCCGTTTCGATGCGTTCCGGGTGGCTTCCAATGTGGCGGTCGATCACGCCTGGTTCGCGGCAGATCCGTGGGAAGTCGAGCAGAGCAATCGGTTGTTGGAATTCTTTTATAAGCAGGGCATCAATTCATACCCCAATCAATTCACACTGGATGGCAAGCCGCTGTCCGGCGATCGCTCGACCGGCCTGGTTGCGATGAATGCGGTGGCGGCGCTGGCCGCGACGACGGGGTCTCGCAAAGATTTTGTGGCTGCGCTGTGGAATGCCGCCATCCCCAGCGGCCAATGGCGTTATTACGATGGATTGCTCTACCTGTTGGGCTTGCTGCACGTCAGCGGCAATTTCAAAATTTACGAACCCGGTGCGGCGAGCGCCTCACCCCGGCCCACCAGTACGCC
>JADGQE010000326.1 GCA_017882055.1 Thermoflexales bacterium | reverse complement strand
TGGCGGCGATGCGCGCCCAGGATTGGGCTGATATTTCACGGATGCTGGGGCTTGCCTCTGATGAAATGTTGAACGAAATTCGGGCTGTAGTAGCTCGCTACGGTACCGAAGACAGCGGCGATCTCGAATCCCTGATCTTCATCGGCCAGAAAGAACGCGAGCAGCCGCCGGCGACTGAATGAGAATTTCGATCAAATCCTTGACAACTGTATTGCACCTGTGGTAATATGCGGGCGTTGTAAATTTTGAGAAAGGAAAGCGCACCAATGGTTAGCATCATCTATACCGACGGCAAGTTCCGCGCTCGAACCGTTGCAGGTGGTTCGGGTACTTTGCCTTCTCGGAGTGCGCCTGTTGCTCGGTAGACAGAACTAAAACTATCAGGGCCGTGGGGGCGTACTCCCCACGGCCTTTTTATTTCTCGCAAGGGGTGACTTGTCACCCAAAGGCCGTGGAGAAGTTGTCCACGGCCTTTTCGTTTGTTCACGATTCATCAGACGGAGATCACGATCATGCACGACTCGTTCACACTCGACACACTCGCAGCGTTATCGGCCACTCGTTTGGTTCAGATGGAGGAAATTGGCATGAACGATTCAATCGCGTTGAATATTCAATCGGCCTACAAGACATTCGGCGGACCCGGTGCACTGTCGTTCGTATCACGCGGCAACGGTCACGCCACACCCACTATTGCCGTCAATCGCGTCTCGTTTCAAGTGAAGCGCGGCGAGATCTTCGGCATGCTCGGCCCCAACGGCAGCGGCAAATCGACGCTGATTCGATTGATTGCGACGCTGCTAATGCCGGATGGCGGCACCATCAGCGTTTTCGGCCACGACGTCGCCAAAGAACCGATGGCGGTGCAGCGGCCTTTGAACTGCGTAACTCCTAGCAAATCAAAAATCAACATTCAACAACCAACGACAGGAGCAGCATGATTACGGGCAAAATTCTCAAACACAACGGCTGGCCGGAAGGGCGCATCATCGGACTTGCGAAAAAAGCGGCCCAGCAACTGGAAGCCACCGAGCTCGATCGGGACGTGATTCTGTCGCGGCTGGCTGCCGTGCGCGCTCAGCCGGGCGACTACTTATCCGATGAGATGCTCGGTGATCTGGCGCGCGAATGTCTGCGCGAATTTGCGCCTGCGTCTGAAGTGGCGACAGAAGACTTGCGCGATGACGCGCTGCCTTATCGTATCTGGGGACGCGAGAACATCGACGACGGCGCGCTGGCACAGATGGATGCGGCCATGCGTCTGCCGATTACGGCCGCGGGCGCTTTGATGCCGGATGCCCACGTCGGTTACGGTCTGCCGATCGGCGGGGTGCTGGCGACGGAAGGCACGGTGATTCCCTATGCCGTCGGCGTCGACATCGCGTGCCGGATGCGGCTATCGATCTTCGAGGTGTCGCCGATCGTGATCGGTCAGCGGCCAGGCCAATTCAGGAACGCGCTGCTTGAACAGACACGCTTTGGCCGTGGCGAAAAATGGAGCAATGCAGAACGGCCTGAGCACGCGGTGCTCGACGATGCGGACTGGAAAGCCACGCGTTTGCTGAGTTCGTTACAGGATGCGGCTGCGGGCCAACTCGGCACCAGCGGCACGGGCAATCATTTCGTTGAATGGGGAACCTTCACGTTGATCGAGCCTGATGATCGGTTGGGCTTGCTGCCCGGCGATTATCTCGCCTTGTTATCGCACAGCGGATCGCGCAGCGTCGGTTTCAAGATCGCCAATCTGTATTCGCAGTTGGCGCAACAGCAGCATCCGAACCTCGATCCGAAAGTGCGCCACCTCGCCTGGCTTGACCTGAACTCGGAACTTGGCCAGGAATACTGGGTGTCGATGGAACTCGCCGGGCGCTTCGCCTCGGCCAATCACGCTGTGATTCACCGCAAAGTAGCGGGCGCGATCGGCTTGAAGGAAATCGCTGCCGTCGAGAACCATCACAACTTTGCCTGGCGCGAAAAACTGATCGATGGCCGTGAAGTGATCGTGCATCGCAAAGGGGCGACGCCGGCCGGGTCGAATGCTCTGGGTGTGATCCCCGGCTCGATGGGTGATGCGGGCTACGTGGTCCGCGGGCGCGGCGTGAGTGAGTCGCTTAACTCCGCCTCGCATGGCGCGGGCCGCTTGATGAGCCGGCGGCAGGCCAAAGAGACGATCACCCGCTCGGCACGTGATGGGTATCTGCGTGAGCGGGGCGTAACATTGCTGGGCGGCGGCATCGATGAATCGCCGCAAGCCTACAAGCCGATCAACGCGGTCATTGCCGCGCAAGCCGATCTGGTTCAGATCATCGGACGTTTCACGCCGAAGATCGTGCGCATGGCGGATGAAGCCGGCGACGTGTAAAGGACCAAAGAGAAAACTAACATGCTTACGCAAGAATTGACACGCGATACGCTTGAAACATGGCTGCCGGCAGGCTATGCGGCCCGACCGGCCACACTGGGCGACATCGTTGATGCGGTGGCGTTGTTCAACGCTTACTCGCGCGAATTGATCGGCAAAGATGAGTTCACCATTGAGAAATATCGTCTCGAATGGGAAGTCCCCGGTCTTAACATGGAGACAGACATTCGGGTGGTGCTGTCACCCCACGGACAGGTCGTCGGCTGCATGGAATTCTGGGATCTGACTGAGCCGCATGCTCGCTACAATACCTGGGGCCGTATCCATCCCGCTCACACAGGACTAGGCATTGGCACTTACCTGTTGACCTGGGTTGAGGAACGGGCGCGCAACTCGGTCGCGAAAGCACCGGATGGTGCACGCGTAGCGATGGTGAACTGGACCACCGATCTGGATCAGCGCGTGAAGCCACTGTTTGAGAAATGTGGCTGGCAACTGATCCGGCATGGTTTCCGCATGGAGATCGAACTGAATGCGCCGCCGCCTGAAGCGATATGGCCGGCAGGCATCACCGTGCGAACTTTCGTGCCGGGTCAGGACGAACGCGCGACGTTGATCGCCGATCGCGAATCGTTCCGTGATCACTGGGGCTTCGTCGAGCGGCCGCTCGAAGACGATCTTAAGCTATTCATGCACTTCATGCGGGAACCCGATTTCGATCCGACGCTGTGGCTGCTGGCTATGGACGGCAATCAAATCGCCGGCATCTCGCTGAATGCTGCGCAAGCAGACGACGATCCCGAAGTGGGCTGGGTGAGCTCGCTGGGTGTGTTGCGATCTTATCGGCGCAAAGGACTGGGCCTGGCACTACTGCGGCACTCGTTCGCCGAGTTCTATCGGCGTGGTAAGCGCAAGGTTGGATTGGGCGTCGATGCCTCTAGCCTGACCGGTGCGACCCGCTTATACGAACGCGCGGGCATGCACGTCGCGCGCCAGTCCAGCACGTTTGAAAAGGAACTGCGGCCCGGCTACGAACTGAGCACGCAGTCAGTGGAATGAAAAGTGATACGTATGCGTGACGCGCAAGCAACCGATCGGGCAACACGCGCCACGAAGTGAAGGGGAAGACAGATATGCTGCCTGATGGTTTTTCCGTTCGTCCGCCGACAATGGCCGATCTCGAAGCCGTCGTCGAATTGATGAACGCTTCCACGCTGGCCGACATCGGCCTGGTCAACTTCTCGCTTGAGTCTGTCGGCCGTTACTGGCAAGCGGGCGAGCTCAACCTCGAAACCGATGCGCGCCTTATTTTTGCGCCGAACGGACAACTGGCGGGCTTCGCGCAATTCATGGAAGAGACGCCGCCCACGCCGTGCGACGTCGATACGTGGGTGCAGCCCGGCTTCGTGGCGCAGGGTGTGGGCGAAGCGCTGCTGCACTGGATCGACGAGCGTGCGTAGCAAGCGCTGACCCGCGCGCCCGCCGGTGTGCCGATCAAGATCGCGCATATCTTCGTGTACGCCCAAAACCGATCGGCCTGCAAACGGCTCGAAGCCTTCGGCTATCAGAACGCGCGCACGTTTCAGCGCATGCGGATCGATATGACGGCGCCACCGCCCGAACCGACCTTGCCAGACGGCATCACGATCCGGACGTTGCGGCGCGGGCAGGAAGAGCGCGCACTGTATGAGGCGTTTGAAGAAGCGCAGGCCGACGAATGGGGCCACGAGCGCATGCCGTACGATCAGTGGCTGTACTACTTCATCGAGTGCGAATCAGACTTCGATCCGACGCTGTGGTTTCTGGCGTGCGAGGGCGAGGAGATCGTCGGCTATGCGCTGTGCCGCTGGGATCGGCCCGGCGAGCCGGACGGCAGCACGGTGCGTTATCTGGCCGTGCGGCGCGCGTGGCGGCGGCGCGGCATCGCGCTGGCGCTGCTGCATCACACCTTCGGCGAAATCTACCGGCGCGGCAAACGCAAGGTTGGACTGGGCGTCGATGCCACGAGCTACACCGGCGCGGAGCGGCTATATGCCCGGGCCGGCATGTTTGTGTTTCAGACGACGTTGCACTATGAAAAAGTGATACGTGATGCGTGATGCGTGAATGCAACCTTGCGAGGGGTGAACGTGCAGATCGTCACTCGATCCGGCAGCCCTCGCAAGGATTTGCGAGTAAGACGTAGAACCACGGAGACACAGAGGTCACGGATTCGAATAAATTCTCCGTGAAATCCGTGTGCTCCGTGGTTGTATAGGACGAATCTACGCCAAGAAGCCCGGCTGGCTAATGGCCGATCCAGCCGCACTCACAATCGCGGTCTCCTGTCCATTGAATACCCAGCCTTCGCGATTCTGATCTTGCCCCGGCCAG
>JADGQE010000033.1 GCA_017882055.1 Thermoflexales bacterium | reverse complement strand
GGGCCGGCTGAGTACGGCTTTGTATTCGGTCACAATGTCTGAGGAGACGATCCATTCGAAGTCGGGCTGCTCGACGACAAACAGAATCACGGCTTCCGGATCCTTGTCTTTCAAGGCCGCGGAGACCAGCACGTTGGTATCAATCAGGACTTTCATCGCCCGGTTCGATAAGCGGTGATTTCAGCCGCGATCTCGTCTTCGCTGATGGCCTGTGCCTGCGGCAGCGCCTGTGTCGTTTGGAATAATTCACGCAATTCGCGCACCCGATTGGCTGATGGCTCGTCTTCGGCAATTACCACGACTTCAACCCGCTGACCGGGCTGAAAGGGTAGATCAGCGAGAATAATTTGTTTTGATTTTTGCACTGTGGTATATCGGCGATAGGCAACCATGCAGGTCCTCCTCAATTCAACGGACGCTTAGTCAATTCATACCAAGTATACCGCATATCCGTTCGACGATGCTGTTGCGAGTAGTATAGCATCAATTGGGCGGGGCGAAAACAAAACCGCCCGACCTCTCTGCTTTTACGCCATGTCCCAGCCAATCGCCCCAGCCTGCCCAGCCCTGGTTTCTGTACACCCAACCCGGAGACACGGGAATGTCTGCTGGACAGGCATCACTCTTGACCCAGGACCGCCAGGCCGTTGAGCTCTTCAAGCCCAGGCTGCGCGCCAGGGCGCGGGCTTCTTCGAACGGACGCCAGCCGCCTCGCTTGCGCCGCGTTCCCAACCAGTCGCTCCAATTCACCCAACCCTTATCTCGATAGACGAACGGCGCATTGATGGGAATATCTACGGGACGGGCCCCGCTCTTGCACCAGGCCCACCAGGCGACTTGCCCTGCTAACCCCAGGCTGCGTGCCAGGGCACGGGCTTCTTCGAAGGAGCGATAGCGGCCCTGTCCCAGCCAGTCGTCCCAACCGGCCCAACCTTTGTCTCGATAAACATCCTGAGGGGAGCAGGGAATATCCGCTGGCCGCGCCTCGCCTCTCGTCCATGTTTCCCAGGCTGTCTGGGTTCTTAGCCCCAGACTGCGCACCAGGGCACGGGCTTCTTCGAAGGAGCGCCAACCGCCTCGCCTGTTCCGTGTTCCAAACCAGTCGCCCCAACTCACCCAACCTTTACCGGCGTAGGCATACGGGGGAGTGGCCGGAATATCTGCCGGTCGCGCCCCGCTTTGCGCCCAGGCTATCCAGGCCGGTTTGCTTTTTAACCCGAGGCTGCGCGCCAGGGCGCGGGCTTCTTCGAAAGGACGCCAGTTGCGACCCCGTCTGGGCCGCTTCTGAGTATCTTTCAGCGTGGATTGATGAGGTTTTTCCGTAGGCATAATCTAATGAAGTGGCTAACATCATTCCTGCGACTGCATGGAGCGATGGTGTTGTTGCGAGTAGTATAGCATCAAATGAGCGGGGGCGAAAACGAAAGCGGAGGAAGAATGAAGGATGAAGGGTGAAGGAGGAAGGATGAGGGATAATCGCGCGGACTCTTTGAACTGCTCATCAAGTTTCGCCAGTCAAGACCTCGGAGGTTTTCCAGCACAATCTGGTCGCGCTGGCTGCCTATCCACGTCATCCGTCAGGACTTGCGCCTCGGCGGGTAAAACCTCCGAGGTCTCTACAGACAACGGCGGCAGTCATCGCGCTGCCGCCGTTAGTGCGTTGTCAGTAGAGTGTTCAATCGGGTTCCAGATCGTCGAGCACCAGCACGTCGATCTCAGTAATACGTTTGAGATCAGCGTCGTTGGTGAGGAATGCGTCGCAGCCCGCGTGGAGGGCTACGGCCAACTGGAACGAATCGGGCAGCAGCAAATTGTAGCGAGCGCGCAGTTCGGCGGCTTTATCGGCAATAGCCTGATCAATAACGACAAATGAAACGTTGCTGCCATTGACGATCAGATCAGTAAACGTTTGCGCTGCTTCGTTCCGACCTAAACGATAGGGCACGACCAGACTTTCGGCTAGTGTCACCGGCGAAGTCACCCCAGCGAGTGAGTTGCTATCCAAACGATCGAACACAGTCTCCGTCATGTCGAGATAGCGCGGATGCTTCTCGACAAAATAGATTACTGGCGCGGTATCCAGAAACAATCGCGTGACAGGCCGTAGCCGATCTGAGATCTTCATGCTTTACCTCGCAGGATTTGCTCACGATGCTCATCGCCTTCGCGTCGGGTTCGCGTGATGTAGGCCTGCGCGTCTTCCCCGAAAGCAGGATACGGCAGCAAGCCGCGAATTTCACGCCATTTGCGGCGGGGCCTCGCGGTGGGCAAATTTTGCAACGCGCGCTGCACTAAATGATCAGCGAGACGCAATTGGTCTTCAGCCGTCAGCGCATCAACCTTTTCGATCAAATCGTCCAGTAGAGTCGTCGTCATAGTCCATCTCCTCGTTGCATCTGTCCTGGTTCCTTTATTCAACGATCGTTAAATGCAGTGCTCGCTTATTAAAGCGATTAGCGGAAACGCTTAATAACCGGTTATTGCTTCAACCGGCGCAAATTCTCACGAATCGCCTGCTCCAGCTGCGCCGATTCGCGGAACTGCTCGTCTAACTTGATTGTAAGGCGTTTTACCTTCTCGTCAAATGGCTCGCCGTCATCTTCCACATCTTCCGCTCCGACGTATCGGCCGGGAGTCAACACGTAGCCATGCGAGTAGTATAGCATCAATTGATGGAGCATCAAATATGAGCAACCTATACCGATTTCAATCATCCCTTGACACCCACATCCCCGCATGTTAAACTCGTTGCCAATTAGAATCTTTTGCAGCGATGAATTTTTGACGCGCGCCATCAGAATATCAATGGGCCACGCAGCCCTCGGCTATCGTTGCAACGATAGTTGCGGGCTGTTTGCTTAGTTACTGCAGAAAGCCATATCCATGCTTGCTAATCCACCTGAACCTTTGAATGAGCCGCGCGATCCGGCTTACGTGCAATCGACGCTGGCGATCCTGCGCGATGCCGGCGCTGAGATCAATCGCATCGGCCCGGAAACCTCGCTGGGCGAGGCATTGCAGTTGATTACCCAGACCGCCGTTCGCTTGATCGATCCTGATGGCGTCTATGGCGCTGCCGCCGTGATTTACACTTACGATGCCACCCGGAACGAATTCGATCCTGACTCGCGCGTGTCGGCGGGCGAAGGCCAAACGCCGTCGATTGGCGATACCCCTCGACCGCAGGGCGTAGGCGCAACCGCGCTGGCCCGCCGATCGCGCGTGCTGTCCTATGAAGAGAGCGACATCACCTTTCACCCGCTCAAATATCAGGCCGGCTTTCGCACCGCGGCGTGTTATCCGCTGCTCGTCGCCGGCCGGCCGGTCGGCGCGTTATACATCGATCTGCGCGCCCGGCACCGCTTCTCCACCGACGAGTTGTTCGTGCTGGATACCTTCGTGCAGTTGGCGGCCGTCGCCATTTACAACACGCGCCAGTTTGAAGGCATCAATCGGGCCTTGCAGCGCAAGGTCGATGAACTCGAGCGCCTGCAGCAAGCCAGCCGCCTGATCAGCTCGCGCGCCAGCCTGGCCGACACCCTGCACGAAATTCTCAATACCGCCATCGAACTCATCCGGGCCGAATACGGTTCTTTCCGTTTGCTCGACAAACGCACCGGACTGCTCCAACCGAACATGGTCGCGGGCGGCGATGAGCCGGAGGAGACCAATACCGAGAGTCTTGAGATTGGCGAACACCGCGGCATTATGGGTTGGGTCGCTCAACACCGCACCGCCGTCTGCATCGCCGATCTCAGCCAGCAGCCCTGGGCGGATATTTATCTACCGCTGCATCGCGGCCGCGCCATGCGATCTGAACTGGTGGTGCCGCTGCTGGGATCGGGCGGCGGGCTGGAAGGCGTGCTCAACGTCGAGAGTCCGCGCCTGAACGCTTTCGACGCCAGCGATCAGCGTTTGCTGGAAGCGCTCGCCACTCCGGCCGTCATTGCGATTCAAGAAGCGAAGCTGCTGGACACGATCCAGGAAATCACCGGGCAGCTCATCCTGCGCTCGCCCGATGACTTGTTCGCGCTGATCATCGATCGGGCCTGCGATCTGCTCAACGTGCCGCACGGTGCGATCTGGGAAATCGACCGCGCACAACCCCAATCGCTGATCATGCGCGCCGCGAATCACGATCTTCCGCCGCGCTATCCCATGGCCCTGCACCATAGTCTGATCGGCACGGCCATTCTCGCCCGCCAGCCCGTGGCCTGCCTCGATCTCATGTCGGACCAGCGCGTGCATTATCCCGATCTAGCACAGCAAATGGGCTGGATCTCAGCCCTGGTCGTGCCCCTCGTCACGCGCGATGACACGCCGCGCGGCGCTTTCGCCGTCTACAGCACCGAGTCACGCGCCTTTTCCGATTGGGACACGCGTTTGCTGACCAGCCTCGCCAATCACGCGGCCCTGGCGTTACAGCAGGCCGAAGCCCTGGAACTCCTCAAGTTGGCGCGTGAACGACAGGCCGTGGCCGAGACCTTTGCCGTCCTGGGCGACATCGCCGCGAACTTGCTGCATCGCGTCAACAATCTGATCGGCGCCATTCCGGTACGCATCCAGGGCATCCTCGATAAGCGCCCTGCCCTGCAAGCCGATAGCTACGTCCAGCCCGCGCTGCGCGATGTGGAAGACAGTGCGCGGGCTGCGATGGAAATCGCGCGCGAATCGATGGCGTATCTGCGCCCGCTGCGGCTGCAACCGACCTCGGTTGAAAAATGCTACCAGACCGCCAGGGCCCGTCTGACGCTGCCCGCCCACGTCGAGCTATCGCAATCCGGTCTCGCGGCTTTGCCGCCGGTGCTGGCGGGCGAAGAGCAGCTCCGCCTCGTGCTCTTCAACTTGCTCGAAAACGCGTTGGACGCGATCGCCGATCGGCCCGGCCACATCAAAGTGAACGGGCGCGTGATCGCCGATCCGATCGATCATACGCGTGAATGGGTGGAGATCGCCGTCGTCGATGACGGCCCCGGCGTGCCGGCCGCCTACCGCGAAAAGATCTTCGAGCCGGACTTCTCGACCAAAGCTTCGCTCCAGAAGTTGGGCTTCGGTTTATGGTGGACCAAATCGTTGGCGCAGCGCTTTGGTGGCAGCATCGTCGTCACGGATGCGGCCGAGCCGGGCTGCGCCTTCATTGTCCGGCTGCCGCCTGCACCCGCACTGGAGCGCACACGATGACCGATCAACATTCCGACCCAATCCTGCAATCTTCAGCGACCCGGAAAAATCAAACTCCGCACGCGCTCGTCATCGACGACGAACGGCATTGGCAAACCATTGTCGGCGAAATACTCACCGACCTCGGCTTCAAAGTCACCGCCCTGAGCGCGCCGCCCGCCGAGGTGAGCGCTTATCAATTGGCCATCCTCGATGTATCGCTCGATCCAACCGAGACCGGCAACCGCGCCGGCTTAAGTGTGTGTGATCGTCTGGCCGAGCTCGGCACACCCTGCGTCATCCTCTCGGGCCTGCCCGAAGCCGATCTCGCCGACGAGATGGCTCAACGCCCCAACGTTTTGCAGTGGATGTCCAAGGAGTCCTTTCGGCGCGAAGCGTTGATCGATCTGATCCGGCGGCAGCCCGGCCTGCTCCAGCCTGAAGGCCCGCACATCATCATCGTCGAAGATGACACGCAGTGGCGCGCGATCTATGTAGACATTTTGGAAGACGCCGGTTATGCGTTGCACACCGCGGCCAGTTATGCCGAAGCGCGCGGCTGGCTGCAACGGATGGAGTTCGCGCTGGCGATTGTCGATCTGCATCTCATTAGCTCGGCCGCGCCTCAAGATAACCGCGACGGCTTCTGGCTGCTGCGCGCGGCCCATCAACGCGGTCTGCCGACGATCGTCGTCAGCGCGCTCGGCGTGCCGGAAGACGTCGATCGGGCTTACGATGAATTCGGCGTTTTTGCCTTCGTCGAGAAAGAAGGTTTTGATCGACGCACGTTCCGGAACTTAGTTGCTGAAGCCATTCAAGTGCAGCCATCCGACTTCAAAGCGGTGCCGCCAGCCGCCCTGGCCGCGATCGAGCAGAGAACCGAGCGGCAGTTAGCCGATCTCACCGAGCGCGAGCGCGACGTGCTGGCCCTGCTGGTTGAGGGCTGCACGAATCGCATCATCGCGGAAAGATTGGGCGTATCGTCCAACACCGTCAAGAAACACGTCGATCACATCTTCCAGAAACTTGAAGTCAGCAGCCGCGCGGGTGCGGTGGCCGTGGCCTTGCGCGCCGGTGCGGGCACCTCACACTGAACGCGAATCGGCAATCCGCAATCCGCAATCAGCAATCAGCAATGGATCTTTCTTCTACCATCCACCTCTTCGGCGAACTCCTCGGCGCCGCCATCAGCGAGCTGGAATCGCCGGCGCTGTTCGAAGCCGAAGAACATATCCGCGCACTCGCCAAAGCGCGGCGCGCCGGTGAGGCTGCCGCGGCCAATCAATTGGCGGCTGAAGTCGCGGCGCTGGCGCCCGATGCCGCACGCGCCATTGCCGCGGCTTTCACGCTCTATTTCGATCTGGTCAATCTGGCCGAAGAAGATTCGCGTGTTCAGGCGCTGCGTCTGCGCGAACGCGAACAGTATCCCGAGCCTATCAGCGGTTCGATTGCCGAAGCGATCACGTCGTTGAAACAACGGGGGGTAACGGCCAATCAATTGTCCGCGCTGCTGCATGATTTGAAGATCGAACTCGTCCTGACGGCGCATCCAACCGAGGCCAAACGCCGCACCATTCTGTCCAAGTTGCAGCGCATCACGGAGACGCTGCGCGTGCTGCAAGTCACCGATCCTTTGCCGCGTGAACGCGAAGCGATCCTGGCCTCGCTGCGCACGGAAGTGACGGCGCTGTGGCTGACCGATCGCGCCCGCACCGCCCGCCTGACGGTGACGGATGAAGTTCGCACCGGTCTGTATTTCATCGAAGCGATCTTCTGGGACGCCCTGCCCCGCATCTACGCCGATCTCGATGCCGCGTTGAAGACACACTATCCCGATCTTTCTGTCCCGCCTCACTGGCTCACGCTGGCGTCATGGATCGGCGGCGATCGCGATGGCAACCCCAACGTGACAGCCGCCGTCACCGCCGAGACGCTGCGTCTGCACCGCGGTCTCGCGGTCGAGCGGCACCGCGCGGCCTTGCACGATCTGGCCCGCCGCTTCAGCGTCAGCGCCAGGCGTGTGCCGCTGCCGCCCGGCTTGCAGCAGTGGCTTGAGTCGCGCCGCCCGCTGCCCCAACACGTGGCTTATCTTGAAACGCGTTACGCGGCCGAACCGTATCGCCTCATTCTATCCTTGCTCGCGACGGATCTCGAAGCCGCCTCAAAAGGGGACATGACGGCGCATCTTTTGGAATCGACGCCGCACACCGCCCGCGTCAAAACGAGCGACTTCAGTCTGCCGCTTGAGTCGATTGCCGATCACATGCCGCGCAACCTCGCAAGCACCCGGCTGCAAACGACCCGTTATCAGTTAGACATCTTCGGCTTGCACACGGCCCGACTCGATCTGCGTGAAGACGCCAGCCGATTGACCTCCGCGCTCGGTGAAATTCTGCGCGCCCTGAATCTCGATGTAAACTTTGCGGAGAAGGCTCCGCATGCGCGCACGGTCACCTTGACGCGGCTGCTGTCGCAACCCCGCCCCAATCTGGCAGCGCACGCCGGGGTGACGCCGGAAACGGCCGAAACGTGGGCGCTGTTTCAATTGATCGCGCGTGTTCAATCGGTCTACGGCCACGAACTGCTTGGACCCTTTATCGTGTCCATGACACACAGCCCGGCCGATGTGCTGACGGTCTTGCTCCTGGCGCGTTGGGCCGGTTGCGACGAGTGCCTGCACATCGTGCCGCTGTTTGAAACACTCGACGATCTCGAGGCTGCGCCGCGCATCCTGGCCGATCTCTTTTCGCTCGACGTCTATCGACTTCACCTCGCACGCTGTGCCGCCGGGCAAATCGTGATGATCGGCTACTCGGACAGCAACAAAGACGGCGGCTACCTCGCGGCGAATTGGGCGTTGTATCAAGCGCAGGAAAACATCGCGCGCCTGTGTCACAAGTTCGGCATCCGCCTCACGCTGTTTCATGGACGCGGCGGGACGGTGGCGCGCGGCGGCGGCCCGGCCAATCGCGCCATTCGCGCGCAGCCGCCCGGCACCCTTCAAGGCCGCTTCCGATTGACCGAACAAGGCGAAACGATCGCTTCGAACTACGCTAACCCCGAACTCGCGCATCGACATCTGGAACAGATCGTCAACGCGGTTTTGCTGGCCAGCGCGCCCAACGAGCAGTCCCCCAACGTCAGCGCACGCTGGCGCGAAACGATGACGCGCATGTCGGCTTCAGCCCGAACAGCGTATCGCGCACTCGTCTATGAGACACCGGGCTTCGTCGATTACTGGCGCGCGGCTACGCCCATTGACGAGATTGGCCGCTTGCAGATCGGCTCGCGGCCCACGTCGCGCCGCGCCGGCGATTTGCAGATCACGCACATTCGCGCCATCCCGTGGGTGTTCTCGTGGATGCAGAGTCGCTTCAATCTGCCGGGCTGGTATGGCCTGGGCACTGCGCTGAACGATCGATCGATGCAGCCCGCCCAGCGCGAGATGTACGCGGGCTGGCCGTTCTTCCGCGCCCTGCTCGACAATGCCGAGATGTCCCTGCTTAAAGCCGATCTGGGAATTGCGACACTGTATTCTGATCTCGTCCCCGATCGCGCTTTGGCTGCCGGCATTTTCGATCGCATCCGCGCCGAATACGATCGCGCCATTGAAGCCGTGCTGGCCGTCACCGGTCACACCGAATTGATGGAGGCCGATCCGGTGATTCAACGATCCGTTCAGCTGCGCAATCCCTACGTCGATCCGCTCAACTACATTCAAGTTGAGATGCTGCGACGATTGCGCGCCCTGCCCAAGCCCGATAGTCCGGCCGCCGAGTCGGTGCGGGACGTACTCGTCTTGACCATCAACGGCATATCGGCCGGACTGCGCAACACAGGCTAAGCGATTGTTGATTGCCGATTTTTGATTTTGGATTTCGACGGCGGCCTAAGAACAATACTGTTTAGATAAGCGTAGTTTAGCCCACCTGCCCTGCGCGTTCTTTGCAGGGTTGTGGGCGGGCACGAGGCCCGATGCTACGGCTAAACTAAACAGTATTGGGCCTAAGAAAGATTTATGCACCAAGTTAGAAAGCGCTAACCGGCAAATGACAAAAGCATCCTTGCGCATTGCTTTGTATCTTCACACCACGAATCAGTAATCCAAAATCGGCAATCCAAAATCAAAATATGGCCCATTTGGGGGTTGTCGCGAGCAGTTAGGTCTGGTAATATTGCCACCATGATTTAGGTGCAGCACCAATCAATTGAAAAACGCTCCGAAGGGTTGTGTGGGCCGTGACGCCCCTGGCATTGAATGCCAGGGGCGTCACCTTTTTTAGGGCGTATCCATCTTTCATGTCTTGATTTCACAGGAGGAGAAATGGCTGAACAAAAAAGTGGTGGTATGAAACGCACGCTCGGCTTAACGGGCGTTACCGTGAATGCGATGGCGCTGATCGCGCCCGGCGCATTCTTATGGATGACGTTCCAGCTGCAAGCCGCGAACGTCGATTCGAGTGGCGCGAGCACCGCGCCGGATATGTGGACCGGCATCGTGGCCGCGTTGATCGTGGCCTTTCTCACGGCCATCGCCTTCGCCGAATTGGCCCGCCGCTATCCCGATGCCGGCACGGGCAGCGCCTATTACTTCGCCGAGAAGGCCTTCCTCGATCGCGAGAAGCCCTCTCATCGGCGCTGGGCGCGGCTCGCCAAGTTCGTCACCGGCTGGGCGGCGCACTTGTTTTACTGGGTTTACCCGGGCGTCATGGTCGCATTCTTTGCCGTGTTGGTCACCTATATTGCCGGCCAATTCGGCATCGTGATCCCGCCCATCGGGCAGATATTGATTGCCGTCTTGTTCTCGGCGCTGGTGGGCTTCATCGCCGTGCGCGGCATCAGCGGGTCCACCACCATCAGCATCGTCATCAACGTGATTCAGTTGACGACCCTGGTGATCTTCAGCATCATGGCGATCATGTTCCGCGTACAAAACCCCCTGGGAGTCACGCCCGAAGGTTGGTATCACGCCGCCCCGACCTCGATCGTCTTGCCGCACAACCTGGCCGGCCTGCTGTTTCAGTCGACCATCGCGATTTTGATCCTGGTCGGTTTCGAATCGGCCACAGCGCTAGGCTCCGAAGCCAAGAATCCCAAACGCGATATTCCACGCGGCGTGCTGTTGTCGCTTGTGATTCAAGGTCTCTTTGCGTATTTGCTCCAGTACTTCGCCGCAAACTATGCCCTGAGTGACAAGTTGGTCGCGACTGCGGCCAACGGCACGCAAGTCACAGGCATCGGGGCTGCGGCGGTTTCCAGTGCGCCGATCGGCGACCTGGCGGTTCAACTCGGCAATGCGTTCCTCGGCGGAAACGGCTTCGCCTTCATGCTCGTCATTGCCGCCACCGTGGCGATCGCCATCCTCGGCACGACCCTGGCTGCTATGAACACCGGCGTGCGCATTAGTTTCGCCATGGCTCAAGACGCTGAAATGCCGGATGTGATGGGCCTGCTGCACGCCAAACACGCGACACCGTATGTCGGCGTGGTCATCATGGTCATCGTCTCGGCCATCATCGGCTCGGTCGGGGTAGCCGGCGGCGTCACCGCCTTAACCGGCATCACGTTGGCCTCCAACCTGGGCACGTTCGTGCTGTACGCGCTGATTTGCGGCTTGACGGTTGTGGCCTTCGCAGGCACGCATGGCTTCAGCCGCATCAAGCACGGCATTGTCCCGGTCGTCGGGTTGCTGCTCAACATCGTGATGGTGCTGACGATCTTCGTCGTGGGGATTGCCAGCGGCGGGACCACGGCCGATGCCACGTACCTCGCCATCATCATCTCGGCGGGCTGGCTGGTCTTTAGCCTGCTGTATTTCGTTATCAGTAGTCGCGCCAGGGGCAAAGCGATAGTGCCTTCCATCGCGGCGATGGCGGAATGACTTCGGCCCTGAGTTTCACGGAGGCATCGAGCAGCGCTGCTCGATGCCTCCGTAGTTCGGTTGCAAATACACATGAATCGATCGTTGGAATGACGACTGTTGCGCCACCGGAAATTGACTATAGCGGCCTGAGCCACGTCGGCAGCGTGCGCGAAGACAACCAAGATTCGATCCGGCTGTCGGAGAATCACTCGACGGTCGAGCGTGGTTTGTTGTACGCCATCGCCGATGGCATGGGCGGTTACGCGCATGGCGGCATCGCCAGCGCCACGGCCATCGAAACATTCTTTGAAACTTTTTACGGAAGCCCATCCAGGGATATTCCGCGCGACTTAAAGCGCAGCGTCGACGCCGCCAACCTGGGAGTCTTTCAAGCGTCGCAACGGCTGGGTGCAATCCGCATGGGTACCACTCTAACCGCCGTGAACATCGATGGCCATCATTTGCATCTGACTCACATCGGCGATAGCCGCGCCTATCTCATCCGCGACAATCGCGCGACCCTCTTAACCGCTGATCACACCACGGTCGGCGAAATGGTTCGCGCGAAGATCATCTCGCCGGATAAAGTGCGGACGCATGCACAGCGATCGGTGCTCACCAAAGGTCTCGGTTTGAAGTTGTTTGTCCAGGCCGATATTACGCAACACCTTTTACACAACGACGACCGGCTGATTTTGTGCAGTGACGGCGTCTGGTCGATGATCCAGGACGACGAATTCGCGCAGATGACGGCGGATTCGAAAGATACTCAGACCTTGAGTCAGAATCTGATTGACCTGGCGCTCGATCGGCAGAGCGACGACAACGTGTCCGTGATCGCCATTCACCTTCAACGTCTGGCGCCTGCCGCCGGGCACGAATCGCGACGCGGCTGGAGTTTGCCCAGTCTGATCCGCAAGCGAGTCTATGGCCACACTAACGAATGATCAGTTGCCGCCGGGCACAGGCAGCTATGCTATAATAGACGGCATGCTCCAGATCGGTGATCAACTCGATCGATATCAGATCCGCGAACATATCGCTCAGGGCGGCATGGCCGACATCTATCGCGCGTTTGACCTGGTCAATCGGCGCGATATTGTCGTGAAGGTTCCCGACCAGATGATGATCGGCGATCCGGCCCAGTACGAGCGCTTCCAACGCGAACTGGAAGTGCTGAACACGCTTCACCACCCGGCCATCTTGCGCGGCCTGGGTTCCGGCCAATACAACCGGATTCCGTATCTCGTCACGGAACTGGTGGAAGGCCAGTCGATGCGGTCGCTGATCGAAAAGTCCGCGCCGCTGCCGCCCGATGAAGCCGTCGCCCTCATTCGCAAAGTCGCCGAAGGCATGGCTTATTGCCACGCCAACGACGTCATTCACCGCGATCTCAAGCCTGAAAATATTTTGATCACGGCCGAAGGCCAGCCGGTGATCATGGACTTCGGTCTGGCGCTGACCAAAGGCTCGCGCCGCGTGACCTACGCCAATCTCAGCGCAACGGCCGGCACGCCCGATTACATGGCGCCCGAACAGGTCGAGGGCCAGCGCGGCGATGCCCGCACCGACGTCTATGCAGTCGGCACGATGCTGTTTGAATTGCTCACCGGCAAGCCGCCGTTTTCGGGCGATAACAATTTGGCCGTCATGGCCATGCACCTCAACGGAACTGCGCCTCGCCTCGACAAGCTTCAGCCGAGTGTCTCACCCCAGCTGGCCGCCATCGTGGCACGCTGCTTGCAGCGCCAGCCCGACGATCGTTATGCGGATATGCGCGCGCTGATCGAAGCATTGGATCATCCTGAAACCGCCGATCTGGCCGTCCTTGAAAAGGCCGGAACAACGGTCGTGGTTAACGCCGTCTGGTGGAAATCACCGGCCGTTCAAGCTATCGTCATTGCCGTCGCGATCTTAATCGTCCTCGTCGTCTTAGCCTTAATTCTGCAGCAGGCCCGGCCCCAATCATGAACAACACTCCACTGTCTGCCGCCGACATACTGTCACGTGTCGAACAAAACAACCTCAAGTACATCGATCTGCAATTCACGGATGTGATCGGCGTCGTCAAGAACATCACCATACCGGCAGCTGAATTGGCCGACGCGCTGACCAACGGCATCTGGTTCGACGGCTCGGCGATTGAAGGTTTTGCCCGCGTGGCCGAAAGCGATATGCACCTGCGGCCCGATAGTTCGACGTTTGCGATCGTGCCGTGGCTCAGCGGCGAAGAAGCCACGGCGCGCTTGATCTGCAACGTTTACACGCCCGACGGTCAGCCGTTCATTGCCGATCCACGCGCCGTATTGATCCGCGCCACCGACGAAGCGGCGCAGCTGGGCTTTGTTTACAACACCGGCCCCGAACTGGAATTTTTCCTGCTCAAGCCCGGCCCCAATGGCGAACTGATCCCGCCGGTGCCGCATGATGCCGCCAGCTATTTCGACGTGCCGGCCGATCGGGCCACCGGTCTGCGCCGGCAAATGGCCAGCACTTTGGCCGCATTCGGCATCGAAGTCGAAGCGATGCATCATGAAGTCGCGCAAGGCCAGCACGAAATCGACTTCCGCTATTCAAACGCATTGCGCACGGCCGACAACGCGGTGACCTTTCGGGTAGCGATGAAAATGATCGCACAGCTGAATGGACTGTACGCCACATTCATGCCCAAGCCCATTCGTGGCATCGCGGGCAGCGGCATGCACGTTCATCAAAGTTTGACGTACGCCGTAACCGGCGCCAATGCTTTCGCCGATCCGGGCGATCCACATGGCCTGTCCAAGATTGCCAAGCAATTCATCGCCGGACAGCTTGCTCACGCGCGGGGTATGTGTGCGATCCTCGCGCCGCTGGTCAATTCCTACAAGCGCCTCGTGGCCGGTTATGAAGCACCGGTGTACATCAGTTGGGCCCGCGTCAACCGCTCGGCTTTGATCCGCGTGCCGCGTTCTTCGCTGATTGAATCCACGCGGCTGGAAATACGCTGTCCCGATCCCAGCTGCAATCCCTATCTCGCGTTCGCCGTCATGTTGGCCGCCGGACTGGACGGCATCAAGCGTGAGCTGCCCGCGCCCGAAGCCACTGAAGAGAACCTTTACGCTCTGGACACAGAGCGGCGAGGCACACTATGTTTGTTGCCGGGATCACTGGATGAAGCCCTCGACGAGCTGGAGAAAGACGAGGTGATCCGTGCGGCACTCGGCCCGCACATCTGCGATCGCTTCATCAACGCCAAGCGGCTCGAATGGGACGATTATCGCCTCGAAGTAACTCCCTGGGAACTCGATAAGTACCTGGCGAATTTCTAGCCTCTGTACAACTCCGATGAAGATCAGTCGGTATCAAATGAACGAATTCTTCCTCTGTTCTCCACTGCGCAGGACGTACTGCTGGTGACGATAGATGATGTACGCGAGTAGTTAGAGTAAGGGCCCGCGCGGACGCGGGCCGGGAGCAAAGATGTTGCGATGGTAGCCGCACGTATATGCTTGCCTGATAACAGCCGAGGTGATATAAAGGCTTGCACAGGTACATACCACTTGCCTATCCATAATCGGGTGGCGCTAGGAGGTCGATCGAGATGGAGGGTCTTGTTGGCCCGGTATGTCTAATCTTCTTTTTTTTGTGGCTTCCGATTGCGCTCATCGCAATGACGGGTGGGTTTGTCGGTTTACTTGTTAACAAACGGCACAAAGGCACAATCTGGATCATATCGCTTTGTGTCCTGGGTGTTGGAGCATGCATGTTGCTTATTGATGTCAAAAACAGGCTCTTTCCAGTCAACCCCTCCCCGCCCATCTTCCGCATGGTCGATAAACAATTGAGACCGTTCGTACTGGCTATGAATAGTGTAGATCCGGCCTCGCTCGGTTTTCAACCGATCCCGGCAGA
>JADGQE010000325.1 GCA_017882055.1 Thermoflexales bacterium | reverse complement strand
AATGCGAAAGAGTTTTTGAAGGCGCATGTTGAAGTCATGACTCAGATCGATCAAGAGATCCGCGCGCATGCGGCGGAGGTGGCCAGTAAGACGCGGCTCGGCGCGAGTGGCACGGAGGCCGCGGTCGAGTCGGATAAAGCGGAAGACGAAGAATAAGCCGCGTCTTTAACATGCGGCGCACTTTGGAAGTGCGCCGCATGTGTTTTATTGGCTGCGGCATAATTGGCATTTGCATAGTTCTAATGGTATAATCCCGACATAAGCTGGACTGGTTTCATTCGCTCGATTTATTCATCGAGCCATGCCGCGCATCATTATATTTTTAACCGCGCGGCGCATGAAACGCACCGCCATAGTATCGCCAGCCGGCGGTCCGTGTATTCGAAAAGTAACAGATACGGCCGGTCATTCCCCTTTTAGGAATGACACTTGGATAGGCCAGTGGATGTCGTCGCTCTTACGGGCGAGGCGCTCATTTGAGCGGGTACAGGATTTGGACAGGTAGGCCGATGAATTGGTTGCGGCGTGAAATGTGTTGCATGGGTTGTATTTCACCTTAGCCGGCAGGCGGCCTATTCGCATCCCTGCATTCTGACCGGGCATTAACCAGGTCGTATCGCTGTTTACATCAAACCTTCGATTCGCGGACAATCGCTTCAACGCAGGCGAGCTGTGGCTGGGTCAGTCACGGCTCGTTTTGTTTCTAATAGTGTTCAGTAGTCAGTCTTCAGTCTTCAGTTACTGACTACTGATTACTGACCACTGATCACTGACCACTCAATATGGCTGGAACGATTACGGCGCTCGTCGCGCAAAAGAGAAATCCCGATCGCGTCAATGTCTATCTCGACGGCCAGTTTGCCTTCGGGTTGGCAATGATCGAGGCGATCAAGCTCAAGCGCGGCCAGGTGTTGAGCGATGCCGACGTCGCGCGGCTGAGCAATGCCGACGAAGTCGCCAAAGCCCATGAGCGCGCACTACGCTTTCTGGGCAATCGGCCGCGCAGCGAACGCGAAGTGCGCCAGAATCTGGCGAAAGCTGAAGTCAGCCCGTCGGCCAGTGATGAAGTCGTCGAGCGGCTGAGCAACGTCGGGCTGATTGACGACGCCGCCTTCGTCAAGTATTGGCTGGATAATCGGGCGCAGTTCAGCCCGCGCAGTGAGCGTGCCTTGCGGCAGGAGTTGCTGCGCAAAGGCGTCGATCGAGAGGTGATCGATGCCGTGCTGGGCGAATCCGCTCACGACGAAGATCACGCCGCAATTCAAGCGGCTCTGGCCAAAGCCGATCGGTATCGGCAACTTCCGCGGGCCGAATTCGCGCAGAAGGTGGGTGCCTATTTGGGCCGGCGCGGCTTCGGTTACGAGACGATTCGTGAAGCGGTGGCCGCCGCCTGGCAATCGATTCACGCTGAAGACGAGGATTCATCAAGTTCAGATCGATTCGATGAGATAGAGGAGTAACGATGGATAGTATTGGACCTATTCTGTTGATGCTGGTTGGGCTGGCGATTGGAGCGGGAGCCGGCTACTGGGTGGCCCGCACTCAATTCAAGGTCACGCAGCGTGACGTCGAAGTTGACCGCGCCCGGATTCTGGAAGAGGCGCAGATTCAAGCGAAAGAAGTCGCTTTAGCCGCCAAAGACGAAGCGATCAAAATCCGCGACGAGGCCGAGGCTGAGCAGAAGCGCCGTCGCGCTGAATGGCAGCGTGAAGACGAGCGTCTGGCCCGGAAGCGTGAAGAACTCGATCAGAAATTGGAAAAGATCGATCAACGCGATCGCAAGAGCAATCAGCGCCAGAGTCAGATGGACAAACTGGCCAGCGATCTCGAAAAGATGAAATCCGAGATCACCACGGAACTTGAACGTGTGGCCGCGATGACGCAGGCCGACGCCAAGAAAGAATTGCTGCAGTTGGTCGAGGCGGATGCGCGCAGTGATATGGCGCGTGTCCTGCGCCAGGTTGAGGCCGAGATTAAGGACCAAGCCGATCAGCGCGCCCGCGAGATTGTCACGCTGGCCGTGCAGCGCGTCGCCACCGAGCAGGCCGCTGAAGTGGCGGTGAGCGTGGTGCCGCTGCCCAACGATGAAATGAAGGGCCGTATCATCGGGCGCAATGGCCGCAACATACGCGCCATCGAGCGGGCGACCGGTGTCGACATTGTCGTCGACGACACGCCAGAAGCCGTGACGCTGTCCTCGTTCGATGCGGTGCGGCGCGAAATTGCCCGGATCGCGTTGACCAAAATGATTCAGGATGGGCGCATTCACCCGACCCGGATCGAAAAACTGGTCGAAGACGCCGAAGCCGAAGTCGAGCGCGTGATTAAAGAAGAAGGCGAACGGGCTGCGATCGAAGCAGGCGTTCCCGGTTTGCACCCGGAAATCTTGAAGTTGCTGGGTCGGTTGAGGTTTCGTACTTCATACGGGCAGAATCAGCATCATCACGCCATTGAAACTTCGCGGCTGGCCGCCATCCTGGCGGCTGAACTGGGCGCGGATGTCAAAGTGGCTAAGACCGCCGGCCTGCTGCATGACATCGGTAAGGCCATTGATCACGAATTTGAAGGCACGCACACCAGCCTGGGCGTGGAGTTCATCAAACGCTTTGGCGTGAACAATCCCAAGATTCTTAACGCCATTGGGTCGCACCACCACGAAACCCAGCAGGACTGCCTCGAAGCGGTGATCGTGGAAGTGGCCGATGCCATCTCGGGTGCGCGGCCCGGTGCGCGGCGCGAGAATATCGAGACGTTCCTCAAGCGCGTGCGTGATCTGGAAGACATTGCCGCCTCGCAGCCGGGCGTGGCCGAAGCCTACGCCATTCAAGCCGGGCGTGAGATTCGCATCGTCGTCAAGCCGGAGGACATCGACGATCTGGCTTCGATCCAATTGAGCAAGAACGTCGCGAAGAAGATCGAAGAATCGATGCAGTATCCGGGCCAGATCAAAGTGACGGTAATCCGCGAGACGCGTGCCGTGGAGTACGCGAAGTAGCCTAATGGGTTAACTGGTCAACTGGGTAATTGGTACGGCGGTCAGTCTCGTCACGAGACTGACCGCCGTTGTTTTACCATCTCCCACTTGACGCATTAACCGGTTGAGCACTCGACCAGCTGACCAAGTAACCAATTGCCTAACACCTGCCCTGCTCCGCATTGCGGTGCCAGGGTTGACAGTCGCCCCACTCACGGTAAATACAGGCGCGGATTCAATGGCGCGCCGTTGTAGCGAATCTCAAAGTGAACGTGCGGGCCGGTCGAGTGGCCGGTGGAGCCGGAGTAGGCGATAACCTGGCCGCGATCCACCTGTTGCCCCAACACGACGGCGAACGAGGTATTGTGCGCGTACCATGTCTCGTAGCCGTTGCCATGATTGACCCGGACGAGGTAGCCGTAACCCACATCGGTCCAGCCGACAAATGAGACGTATCCGGCATCGGCGGCGTAAACCGGCGTGTTCGATACCACGCTAATGTCGATCCCGGAGTGGCCCGACCAATATTCTTGCGTGATCGGGCCGATGACGGGCCATCGGAACTGGCCAGTCCCGCGCGCGCCGTTGGGAATCGGGCCGCCGTAAGCGGTGACCACTTTCAGTATGATGGGCTTCGTTCCATCTTTGACGATCAACTTCGTGCCGACCGTGATCTGATAGAGCGGGGGTGTCAGCTTATTCCATACCACGTCGGTAATGGCCGAAACGTCGACTTTATATTTTTTGGCTATGGCTTCCAGCGTGTCGCCGTCTTTCACTTCGTGGTACACGCCGTCAATGGGCAGGATCACAACTTCCTGGCCTATCTTGAGCAGATCGGGGTCATCTTCAATCGCCGGATTTGACCACATGATGGTCTCTGGCGCCAGCCCAAAAGCAGCCGCAATGCCCAGGACGGTATCGCCGGCTTGAACCGTGTAGACTTCAATTTCACGCCGGGTACGTGAAGGAATAGTGGTATGCGCGTCGGCCAGGCGCGCGACGATGTTCGAATCAACGTACAAGCCGCGATCGGCGAATGTTTCGAGCGGACTGTTTTGATCGGGCCCGCTGTGCACAACCGTATCCGATATGCCAGACAGGCTCATTCGTCCGCCAGCCTGAGCCGGTCGGCTTAGTGTCATCGCTACGACGACCATGACCAGGATGGTGACATGCGCGGCATAGCGCGGCAGCAATCCCGCCGAGGTAATGGACCAAAGCCGGATAGCGATCCAGGCGGCGCTGCGCGCCAGGATGAAGGCTAAACGGGGATTACCACCCGTCGCTTGATCATGCGCCGGAGAGGCGTCCGCCCTCATTTCAGATGAATTGGAACGATTGACAATAGTCGCCATAAGACAGAGTTGGACAGCAACGCTCAAACAAAATGCGGGAACAAGGATGCTGTTCCCGCGAGTATAACCTCAATCAACTAAAAGTGCCAATCGAGTGCGCTGAGGGGTTTTTAGGGCGGCGGCAGGACATTGAAGGGATTGGGTAACGTGCCCTGGAAATGCGTCTCGAAGTGGAGGTGCGGCCCGGTCGAGTGGCCAGTCGAACCGGCGGCTGAGATAATGTTGCCCTTGAAGACGTTTTGGCCGCAGCCCACGTAGATGGAACTGTTGTGAGCGTAGTAGGTCTGCCAGCCATTGCCGTGATCGATCACGACCAGGTTGCCATATCCCCAGGTGTTCCAACCGGCATAAATCACTACACCGTTATCGGCGGCATAAATCGGATCGCCCGAGTTCGCGGCAATGTCGACGCCCAGATGCCAGGAAGTGTAAGGATAACCTGACAGCCA
>JADGQE010000324.1 GCA_017882055.1 Thermoflexales bacterium | reverse complement strand
TACAAACCGTAAAGTCGCGCGTTTGAATCTGAGAGGGTGCTGTGCTCCAATCGAGAGTGCAGCACCCTTCCTTTACTCGTAAGGCTCACTGCCTGATCCCCATACACCCCACAGTGAGTGTTCACTTCCCGAAGCGAGAATTTTGCGATGAACGAAGATGTTCGATCAGGCTCTCACTTTAGGAGTATGCTATGACCTTAGCGCTGCAAGCCTCTGGCATTACCAAACGTTTCCCCGGTGTGCTGGCCAATGACCACGTCAACTTTGATTTAGGCAAGGGCGAGATTCACGCGCTGCTGGGTGAAAACGGCGCCGGCAAGTCCACCTTGATGAATATTTTATATGGACTGTATCAGCCGGACGAAGGACAGATCAACATTGACGCCAAACCCACCCGGATCACGTCGCCGCATGATGCGATCGCGCAGGGGATTGGCATGGTTCACCAGCATTTTATGCTCATTCCGCCGCTGACCGTGACCGAGAACATCATGCTGGGTCAAGAATCGCTGGTGGCTGCGACGCGCGCCCTTAAGGGCATGTCCGTACTCGATCGGCGTACCGCGGCCAATCGGATCCACGACTTGAGCCAGCAGTATGGCCTGGCGGTTGATCCGAATGCGTACGTGAAAGACCTGGCGGTGGGCGAGCAGCAGCGTGTGGAGATTGTGAAGGCGCTGTATCGTGCGGCCGATATTTTGATCCTGGACGAGCCGACGGCCGTGCTGACGCCGCAAGAAGCCGATGATCTCTTCGTGATCATGCGCAAGCTGGCCGAGCAGGGCAAGTCCATCGTCTTCATCACGCACAAACTGCGTGAAGTCTTTGCCGTGTCCGATCGGATCAGCGTGATGCGCAGCGGGCAAATGGTCGGCTCGGTCAAGCCGGCCGAGGCCACCTCCGAACTGCTGGCCGAGATGATGGTGGGCCGCAAGGTCATCTTGACGATCGATAAGGCCGCAGCCCATCCCGGCGACGCGGTGTTGCGCGTCACCGATTTGCAGGTCATGGACGATCGACATCATAAAGCCGTTGGCGGTGTGTCCTTTGAAGTGCGTGCCGGCGAAATCCTGGGCGTTGCGGGCGTACAGGGCAACGGCCAAACCGAATTGACTGAAGCGCTTACCGGACTGCGGCACGCCGTTAGCGGTCACATCACGATCCTGGGGCACGCTACGACGCATTCTACACCCCGGCAGGTGACCGAAGTGGGCACGGCCCATGTGCCGGAAGATCGGCATAAGCACGGCCTCGTGCTCTCGTTCCCGGTGCGCGATAATTTGGTGCTGTGCACGTATTACGAATCGCCCTTTGCGCACGGTATCGAAATGGCGTGGCCCGTCATCGAGCAGCACGCCGAAGAATTGGTTCGCATGTACGATATCCACACGCCCAGTACCATGACCAACGTCGGATCGTTATCGGGCGGTAACCAACAGAAAGTGATCGTGGCGCGTGAACTGGCCCGCCCGGTCAAGCTGCTTATCGTGAACCAGCCGACGCGCGGTCTGGACGTCGGCAGTATTGAATTCATCCATCGCCAGATCGTGAAAGCACGCGATAGCGGCGTGGCGGTGCTGTTGATCAGCGCGGAGCTCGACGAGATCATGAGCCTGTCCGATCGGATTGCCGTCATGTATAAAGGCCACATCTTACAGACAGTGGACGCCAGTGTGGCAACGCGTGAGCAGTTGGGACTATTGATGGCGGGTGTGGTGAAGGAGGAAGCGCATGTCTAATTCAGTCGCGGCTCAACCGGCACGACCCCCGCTCCCTGATCGCAGTACCCTGCGGCGCGTGTTCGGCGCGCTGGGGATGCCCTTACTGGCTACCGTTACGGCTTTTGCATTGGGCGCCCTCGTGATCTGGATCACGAGCGGCAGCCTTGAGACCGTGTTCCAGGCCTACGGAGGTCTGATCCGCGGTGCGTTCATCAAAGAACGCGGCCTGTCCGAATCGTTGGTTGCTACAGTGCCTTACATTCTGCTGAGTCTGGCTGTAGCGATCGGCTTCAAGTCGGGTCTATTCAACATCGGCGTGGAAGGCCAGTTCTACATCGGCGCGGTCTGTGCGGCCTTTATCGGCCAGGTCACAACCAGCCTGCCGGCGATCATTCACTTGCCGCTGGTTTTGCTGGCGGGCGCGCTCGGCGGGGCGATCTGGGCGGCGATTCCGGGCTATCTTAAAGCACGTACGGGTGCTCACGAAGTGATCACGACGATCATGATGAACTATGTGGCTTTCCGTCTGGTCGAGTATATCGTCAGCGGCCCGCTGCGTGCGCCGGGCACGAGCGCGGTTCAGACCCCACGTATCTCACCTGCGGCTGAATTGTGGACCTTTGCGGCTGTGCCGCAGCGCCTGCAAGATCCACTCAATGCGTTAGGCGTAGCCTTTATCGTGGCCTTGCTCTCGCTGATCGTCGTTCGCTTGCTGCTGCGTCGGCCCGCCTGGAGGGATCGCTTGCAGAAGTCGGGCCAGCGGCGAATCGCTTATCTCAGCTGCGCCGTGGCAGTGGGTGTCATTGCTTTCGTCGCACTGCCGGCCTTGACGCAAGCCTGGTGGCCATTCCAGGATCAATATGATCGTCTCCATATCGGTTTGTTGTTGGCCTTATTCGCCGCACTGGCTGTCTGGTGGTTGATGTGGCGAACAACGCTGGGCTTTGAATTACGCATGGTAGGTGCGAATCCCAGCGCGGCTCGTTACGCCGGCATCAGCATTACCCGCAACACAGTGACGGCCATGGCCCTCTCCGGCGCGCTGGCGGGAGTTGCCGGGACGGTCGAGGTGCTGGGCGTTTCGGGCTGCCGCTGCCTGCCCATGTTCTTCTCCAGTGGTTACGGCTTTGATAGCATCGCGATCGCGCTGCTGGCCAAGAATAATCCGTTTGGCATTGTCGCCTCGGCCTTCCTGTTTGGCGCGATGCGCAACGGGGCCGACTTGATGGAACTCAGTTCGGGCGTGTCCAAATACATCATTTCCGTGATTCAGGCTCTGGTGCTGCTCTTCGTTGCCGCGCCGCCCGTGGTGCGCTGGCTGTATCGCATCAAGACCGAGCAGCGGACGGAAGAAGAAGCGCCGTTGACCCGCGGCTGGGGAGGTTAAGCGATGAGCACAGTCACAAAGACGATCAGCAACGGGGCGCGAGCGAGTCTGCGTGGAACGCGCTGGGTAACGGTACTCATTGGCGCGTTTGGTTTCTTTGCAGCCTGGATTCTGTTGAATCTGATCATCGGGGGTCAATGCCGCGACAAATGCGTGGTGGATACTCTGGCTCAGACGTTGCGGGTTGCCACTCCGATTGCTTTTGCGGCCTTTTGCGGCGTGATGTGTGAGCGGGCCGGCGTGGTCGACATCGGCATCGAAGGCAAAATGTTGACGGCGGCGATGGTAGCCTACGCCGTGAACCTGTTCTCGTTCCAGATTTTCAAGAACTCCATGGATGTGGCGACAGCCGGCTCGATCAGCCGCAGCCTGGCACTCGTCGCCGCAGTGGCATCCTCAGTGCTGATGCAGCTGCTGCACGCGGTGGTCTCGATCAAGTTTAAAGCCGATCAGATCATCAGCGGCACAGTCATCAACATCATGGCTCTTGGCGTTACTGGCTATTTGTATCGTCAGTTCCTGGCCCAGAATTTGCCGGCCGGCCCCGGCACCTTTCCGATCTTGCAGATCCCGCTGCTCAGTCAAATTCCGATCATCGGGCCGATCCTTTTTCAGCAGCAGCCGCTGACCTACATCATGCTGATTCTCGCGTTCTTGATCCATTACATGCTGTTTTATACGCCGTGGGGTTTGCGGACGCGGGCGGTGGGCGAACATCCGCGCGCAGCCGATACGCTGGGCATCAACGTGTTTCGCACGCGCTACATCAATGTGCTGCTGGGCGGCGTGATTGCGGGGCTGGGCGGCGCGTGGTTCACGCTCGAAGCGGTGGACGTGTTCAATCCGCAAATGACCAACGGCCTGGGCTTCATCGGACTGGCGGCGATGATCTTCGGCAAGTGGACGCCGTTCGGCGCGCTGATTGGCGCGATGATCTTCGGCCTGGGCAACAGCATTACCACAACGGTGAGCATCTACCGGCCCGATATTCCGTCGCAGCTGCCGCAGATGCTGCCCTATCTGCTAACCATTATCGTGTTGACCGGCGCTGTCGGACGCGCCACACCGCCCGCGGCCGATGGGACAGCGTACGAGAAACAGTAGCCGCTGAAATAGCCTGGCTTGAAAACGAGAGGCGACCTATCCAGGTCGCCTCTCTGTTTACAGGGTTCGATTGATCGCGTGATCGATCAGTAGATAAATGACCACGGCTACACCGGCGATAATCGCCAACAAGGCCAGCGGCGACAGCGGCACGACGACGACGATCCGCACTCGCTCAAGCACGAACACATGCGGTGCAGTGCTCCCGCCACGTCACCGCGATGAGGATCAGCAGAAACAGCAGGCCGGAGAGTCTGCGCCGCATTATTTGATCATGTTCCGCAGGATCAGAAAGACGGCGCCGGCCACGATCACCAGGCAGCCAAGGTGAAAGACGAAATTCAAAGCGCGAGAAACAGTTCGAAACACAAAAAATGCAACCAGCCCGGCGATGATCGCCAGAACGATCACCAACGGATTAGTGGCGCCGGTTGTTTGAAGAGCTGGCAACAATAACATGGATATCCTCCGTGCATTTAATTGGCTGATAAGCAGTAACTACTCAGCCTGCGTCATTGCGAGCGTTTTTTGCGAAGCAATCTTTGCGCTGATCAGTGAACGTTGCCGTCTGTGCCAGAGACTGCTTCGTCGCA
>JADGQE010000323.1 GCA_017882055.1 Thermoflexales bacterium | reverse complement strand
TAGCGAACATTGTACGTGCGCAGGGTGTCTAGCAGCGGCTCATTCAAGAACGACGACTGCGAGAACTTGTATTGATCGATCAGCCGCTGCAAAGCGACATTCTGCAGACGAGCCGGGAAAAGTTCGCTGGTCGTCAGTGAGCGATGCGCCACGATCTTGGCGCTGCTCATGTAAGCGGGCAGCGCAATGCTGACGATCTGATCAGCCAGCACGACGCTGATGCCTGCTTGAGTCGTCTCGGCATCGAGTCTGGCAAACAGCTGATTCGGCGTGGGATAGACGCGCAGGGTGAGATCGGTCAAGATCTCAATGTACGCATCGATATTGGGGCGCAGGGTAATACCAAGGGCAATGATGAAGACCATCGGCACGTTGACCAGCAACAACTTTCGCGTGCGGGTCAGGCCCGGCAGGCGGGAAAGCAGTTTGATCAGCATTTCAAGGATCGTATAAAACCCGAAGGCCAGTATCAGTGCAAACGGAATCAACCAGTGGAAACGCCAGAGCAGCCACGGGATTGCCATCGAGCCGATGATGGGGGTCAAGATCGGGTTAAACATCACGCCGAACAGCGTCGCCAGCGTGGTACCCAGGATGAACTGCGCGACCACGTTCGAGCGCAGCTTCAGCAGGAAGAACGGCAGCATCGCCAGCGCCAGCAAATAGGGCCCTTCGAAGATCAAACTAAAGTCGTTGATATAGTGCTTCAGATCGAACAGGATGATGCGGCGTTGATTCATGTTCGAGACCCAGCGCCAGATCAAAAATGGGCTGGCGTCCGTCATAGCGGCCTCGGCCGTGGTGTTGCCGAGATTAGGCACCGGGCCAAAACGATCGGTGCTGCGCAGCAGGAAGAAGGGCAGAGTGGGCGTCAGTTTAGGCCCGACGGTCCAGCCGTTGAGCGAATTGGGAAACGTCGGCGCCATCGGATCCGAGAACTTCACGTCGATGAACTGCATCAGCGGCACACTCATGACGATGACGACCAGAGCGACCATCGCAAAGACACGCTTCCACGCGATGCGACTGCGGATATTCATCAGCAGATGAAACGCACCCCAGCCCCCATAGGCGACCGCGTACATGGCCGCGACCAAGGGGTGAATCACGGCGGTTGCCAGAGCCGCGCCCGCTGAGCCTAACCAGGCGTCTTTGCGGCCTTTTTCGCGCAGGAAGCGAAACGTCAATGCGAACGAAACCGGCAAGCACGTGATGGGCACGGTGAACTTGTCGGTGTTGATGCGCAGATAGAAGAAGCTGCTCACGCTGTCACTGCGCAGAAACAGTGCCGAAATATAGACCAGCAGTGCCACACAGGCTGTGAACAAGCCAAAGCGGCGACTGCCGTCTTTGGCGTTCTTGCCCAGCATGTAGAATGACAGGATAGCCCACACCGCGATCATCGAGCGCGTGGTGTAGCCGATCAGATCGGTGAGGCTGATGGTCGGCGTGAAGTGCGACCACAAGATGTTCAACGGCAGGTATTGATTCAGCGCGAGGCGCACGCCGACCCGCATACCCGAGTTGAACATCGGCTCCGAGACGTTCATCGCGCGGCCCGATAAGCCGTCACGCACATAGGCCAGGAACGAGTAGATGTCACCATCAACTTTGTAAATGCCGAGTGTTGGCAGGATGTAGATGAAGGTTGCGACCAACAGCAGGAGCAAAACGATTTCATTGAAAGCCCAACGTGTGGAGCGGACAGGCGCTTCGCCGTGGCGCAGCCAGCGCACTTGAATCAACCAGATGACAATGATCAGACCGGCGACGATGGTCCATAGACTCGCCAGTGTGTAGACGGTGAAATGGAGCAGCATGGAGGTGAGGCCCGCCGGCATGATCGCGATGACGCCAAATGGAAATGTCGTTGCCAGCCGCTCCATCCAGTCCAGATTGAGCTTCCACAAGACAAGGTCGGCCAGGAAGTAACCGGGTGCGACAACCAGTCCGAGGAAAACAATCCAACTGCTGGCCTGCATGGCAAGGCGATTCTGCACGCCCAGCAGCATGCCTACCCAGATCAATATCAAGGTTAGTGCCATCAGCCGCTGTGAGCGGCTCAGCGGCACGGTGCTCTTCTGCGAGAAATTTGGAAAATGAAACGCTTTCACTGTTTGGCTACCTATTCACCTCATGCGGCGTCCGATTAGCAGTGCCGCATTAGGTTTCAAATCGTCTGGTTTATTATCCGGCAACGGAAAGGCAGACCCATGTCTGCCACGAAAAGACGCGCTGCCAGGAATCTGCCCCACTTGTTACGATTAATGATGGGATCGATGGATTAACGTTGGGTAAATCTGGCGACTGAATCCTGTGAGAGTTGGAAGGTTGATAAGCCATTTTCAAACACAACTCGCGCAAAATTTGATCGAGCCTATTCAACGTAGCCCAGGTCTCTCAATTGCTGTAACATACTGGCTTCTTCTTCTGCGGTGAACTCAGCAGCCTCGTCGCTTTGGCCGTTGGAAACAGCCGCCATAAGACAGGGCTGATGGCGGCTTAGCCAGTCTGCCTTGAAGCAGTCGATTAGCACGTGCCCCTCCATGTCCGCCGGGACGGCCAGGCCCAGCATATACAACACGGTTGGAGCGAGATCCATGATCTGCGCCTGGTCGATGTGCTGATTGGCCGGCACCCGATCGTCTTTGATCAGCAAGATGCCGTTCCGGCGGTGATCGGCCTGATCGCGAAAATAGTACGGGTCGACGCTCCGGTTCGATAGGAACAGCGGTCCGCTGAACGCATAGTAATTCGATTCACCCCGCATCACCGCCAGAATGTCGGCGGCTTCTTCAAGATACGGCCCCGAGTAAATTTCTTCGCGCCGGTAGATATCGGTGATGATGCGCTGACCGTCTTCCGGATCGCGCCAGGCTTGCAGCACTTTGATGATCTCCTCGCGCGTCTTTTCGTAGTCCTCCGGCGGAACGATGCCGTGCAGTTCACGGCCTTTCAGGTTCACCGAGATATGGATCATACCGCTGTTGCCCAGGCAGTAGGCGCGGGTGCGTTCCCAATCCACGTCTTTGAAACTGAGGATAGCATTGTTGGCGCTGCGGCGCGCGGCTTTCGCGATCGATGGGAGGAGGCCGCCGGCTTTCCCCGACTTAGCCTCGCTGTCGACGATGGCAACATCGGAATCGTTCGTTAGTTGGCGGCGCAGACCCTGCGGCATCCAGTTGAAGGCATTCAACGGTGTGAAGCCCACGCGGGCCAGAGCCCGTTTGAAGCCCACGCCCGGCGTCGGCTTGAGCCGCAGCAGCCCGGCTTCGCGCAGCAGGTTGTAAGGATGGACGGCTTTATCGACCGGGCCGAAGCCGTGATCGGACATGACGATCAAGGTGCTGCCCGGCGCAATCTCATCGAGCCAGCGCCAGATCCGCTTGAGCACTTCGTCCATCGCCTGGAAGAATTTCTCCAGTGCTTCGGCGAAGTGTTGGTCGGTTTCATTGGCGTGCTGCGTTGTCCAGCGCGTCCATTGGTTCATCACCAGATGCTGCAGCCGATCGGTTTCAAACATGTGAACCATGAACACGTCCCACTCATACTTCTCCATCAAGTAGAGTGTGGCCTGGGTGCGTTCTTCCTGGCGGCGATACAAACTGTCGATAAACGCATCGCGCTCGTCCAGCGACGGGCTTTGCAGCGCGATGTCGGATAAATTCCAGCCGTGCGATTCGAGTTCGGTCGCCAGTTCCGGCGGATAGGTGTAGTTCCTGGTATCGGTCGGCATGGGGAAACCGCTGACCATGAAGCCGTTGATTTTTTCCGGCGGGAAGGTGACCGGCACGTTGATCACGCCGACTTTCTTGCCGGCATCGCTCAACAAACGCCACAAGGTTTTACCGTGCAGCACCGTGGCATTGACGGGCAGCCGCGTGTTGGTCACTTTGCGAACGTAGGTGAAGTCTTGAATATGGTGGCTGCCGGGATTTCGTCCGGTCATGAAAGTTGCCCAGGCCACCGGGCTGACGTACGGGATGCTGCTGCGCATCGGGCCTGAGGCGCCCTCTTTCATCAGGCGCGCAAAGGTGGGCAGCAGCCCGCGATCGATCATCGGCTGGATCAGTTCGAAAGTTCCGCCATCGACACCCAAAATAAATATTTTACGATTGATTGTTTCGAGCGGCATGACTAAGTTACTCCTTGCACTGAGATCAGGCGGCGATCTGTGACTCGGTTGTCTGGGCGGCCGGCTCACCGAGTGATGTGTAGCGTTTATATTTCCACTTAAATAATCGCACCGACAAAACTTCGCCTACAGGGTCCGACCCAATTTTCTGGGCGACCTTTCGAGACGAAGCGTTGCCACGATTGATCACTTGATAAGCACCGGCATAGCCGTGCTCCTGAAGCCAGATCATCAATTTGTTCGCAAGGGCTGAAACGACCCCGCGCGATCGGAACTCAGGCAAGGTAAATGCGCCCCACAAATAAGCTTCATCGGCCTTGATGCTCAGCGCCGTATCGCGCACGCTGGGGCCGTTGGCAAAACCGGCCCAACACGTGCCGATGATCCGGTCTTGATGGATGGCAATCACGCACATCTCACCGGCTTCCATTTTCTCGATGAGTCGCTTGATCCTGAATTTCGGAAAAATGGTTTCGAAGAGCTGCCGATCATCCGGTGTCGCCGACCGCAGGGTTAGATCACCATCGACTGGCCGGACCTTAATCGGCTCGGCCAGCGATCGGCGATAGGCGTAGGCGTGATGATATTCGAAGACAGGCAGCGTCAGGAAAATCAAGGCAGATCGCCAGCCTTCGAGGCGTCGGATGTGCAGCAGCGCTTGCGCGAATTCTTTTGGATTAAACATGGCTA
>JADGQE010000322.1 GCA_017882055.1 Thermoflexales bacterium | reverse complement strand
GTAGCCGCGATAAATCTGAATCTCCAGACTGTATGCATTCGGCACGGCCGAAGGGTAGGGCGGTATCAACGGAATGACTTCGGTGTATTTGCGATGCGTTGTATTGATCGTCGCGGTAGTGCCGTAACTTAAGCAGCCGATGTGTGGCTCGAGGCAGCCCGCGCCGATCACTTCGCAGGCTTTATCGGCGGCGGCGGCGATGAGCGGCAGTCCGATCGGAATACCGGTGGCTTCCGCGGCTTCACGCGTGATCTCGCCCAACACTTTCGAGGGCGGAATCAGATCGGGCAGCTTCGACGGCTCCATGGGCACGGCCTGCCATTTCCAGTCGCGTTTGCCCGCCCAGCGCATGCGTTTGTAATCGAACGGGATGTAGCCCACCTGGCAGCCGACCGAATCGACGAAGCGATCGATCAAACGATACGTGAGATAACCGGATAGCAACAAGTATTTGTGTGTGCGTTTCCAGATGTCGGGCTGTTGAGTGCGCAGCCAGTTGGCTTCCGCTTCAGCCTGTAGATACGCCACGGTCTCGGACATGCCGGTGAGTCGAAAGGCCGCGCCCCACAATCCGCCGACCGGTTTTAGCCCCTCGGTGCGACGTTGATCGAGCCACACGATTGCGGGCCGCAGCGGCTGACCGTCTCGATCGACATTGATCACGGTGCCGCGCATTGTGGTCAAAGCTACAGCGCCGATCGATTCTTTCGATACGCCGGGCGTTGTCCACAATTGTTGGCAAGCCTGGCAGAGTGCCTGCCAGTAGACTTCGACGTGCTGCTCGGCGAGGCCGGGCGCGGTAGAAAAGTAAGGTTCGATCGGCACGCGGCTCCTGGCGATGAGGCTGCCGCGCGCATCGAAGATCAAGGCGCGCGCGCTCTGCGTGCCGTGATCGATGGCGAGGATGTGGTCTTTGGGCATGATCGTCTCCCCCTATGTTCGTTGTCGTGCTTTAAGCCGTCGCACACTATAACATTGTTTCCACAATCGGACACAGTCGGCAGCTGGTTGATTTCACCACGTCCTCCGGTCCCATGCTGGGCGGCCATTTAATGCGTCGGCCATTTCGTCTTATATCTGCAAGTTTGCTATAATCCAGTTATCTTTCGGCGAAGCGGAGGCCACATGAAAAAAGGCGAGAAGAAGAAGCAGAGCAAGATGCTCAAACGGCGCGCCCAATCCAGGGTTGAGCGGCGGTTTGAACGGGTGGTCGGCTCCATCAGCCCGCTGATCCATGTCCGGCAGGCGCGCAATTATCCGATTGAAGGCTGTTGGATTCGCAAGGACTGGAAAGAGAGCGGCCTGGCGGTGGTCGTCCTGGCGCGACGACAACCTAATGGGAATATTGTATTCGGCAATTATATGGTGGACTACTACTGCCTGGGGCTTAAGAACACTTACTGCAATGCCGATGTACTGCCGGGTGAGTTTCGTCGCGAGCAGCTGCCAGAGATGTTTCAAGGGACGGCAGCACTCGATATTTCTCCGGCGTTGGCCCACGAGCTCATCTATGGCGCGATCGAGTACGCAGCGCAATTCGGCTTCAAGCCGCAGCGCGACTTCAGAGATTCGCAGTGGATTCTTGATCCACCCGATAAGTATCCGCGCAGCGGCACGATTGAATTTGGCAAGGATGGCAAACCATTCTTTATCAGCGGCCCGCATGATAACGTGGACAAAATCATACGCCAGTTAACGCGCACCGCGGGCGAAGGCAACTTCGATTATCTGGCGATGATCGGCCCGTCGCCTTCTGATGATTTCTTCGACGCCGGCGAAGACATGGATGAGATGGATGATGAGGATGCTTGATGAACAACCAGGAAGTCTCTAAGATATTCTTTACCCTGGCCGATATGCTCGATATCGAAGGCAAAGAGAACCGCTTCGCGTTGATTGCCTATCGCCGCGTGGCGGAGCAGCTCGCCAATCTTGATCGTGACATCAACGCCATCGCGCAGGCGGGCGAACTGCGCTCGATTGCAGGCGTGGGCCAGGCCATTGCTGAAAAGATCGATTCGCTGCTCAAGACCGGATCGTTCTCTTTGCTCGATCGCTTGCAGCGGGAAATTCCGATCGGCGTAGTGCAGATGTTGGCCGTGCCGGACATGGGACCGAAGCGCGTGAAGATGTTGTGGCAGGATGCGGGCATTCAAAGCGTCGAGCAACTTGAACAGGCCGCGCGCGCAGGCAAATTGGCGGGCAGGCCGGGCCTCGGCCCGAAGATGGAAGCGAAGATCATTGCCAATATCGAAGCGACGAAGAAACGCGGCGCGGCTGATCGGACGCCGCTGGGCCTGGCCTATCCGCTGGCGCATGGACTGCTGCGCAAATTGATGGAAGTCCCGATCGTGCAGCGTGCATCGGTGGCCGGCTCGCTGCGACGCATGAAAGAAACGATCGGCGACATCGATCTGCTCGTGAGCGCTAATGAAGTCGAGCCGGTGATGGAGGCTTTCGTCAACTTACCGCAGGTGGCCGAAGTGATCGCGCGCGGCCCGACCAAATCGAGCGTGCGATTGCATACGGGCCAGCAAGTCGATCTGCGGGTCATTCAGCCTCCGCACTGGGGCGCGGCGCTGCAATACTTCACCGGCTCGAAAGATCACAACGTCCGTCTGCGCGAGCGGGCGTTGAAGAAAGGCTATTCGCTCAACGAGTATTCGTTGACGCGCGTGAAAGACGGCAAAGATGTTTTCTGCCACGAAGAGCGTGAAGTGTATGAGAAACTTGGTCTGCCTTTCATCCCGCCTGAACTGCGCGAAGATCGCGGCGAGTTTGATCGGGCTGTGCCCCGCTTGATTGAACTGGCGGACATCCGCGGCGATTTGCAGATGCACACGACCTGGAGCGATGGCAGCACGTCGATCGAGGAGATGGCGCGCGGCGCGAAGGCGCGGGGTTACGAATACATTTTGATTACGGATCACTCGCAGTCGCTGGGCGTGACGAATGGCCTGTCGCCGGAACGCTTGAAGCAGCAGCGCAAAGAAATCGATGCGGTCAATGCGAAAGGACTTGGCGTCCGCGTCTTACAAGGCGCGGAGGTTGAGATCAAAGCCGATGGCACGCTCGATTATTCTGATGAGATGTTAGCCTCACTCGACATCGTACTGGCTTCGCTGCATACTTCATTACGGCAAGAGCATGATAAGGTCACTCAGCGCGTGTTGAGCGCGATTCGCAATCCGCATGTGGACATCTTCGCACATCCCACGGGCCGCCTTAATTACGAAGCCAGTGATGCGAGCAAGTCTCGTCCCGGCGCCGACCTTGACATGGAAGCGATCTTTGCGGCTTGCAAAGAAGCGAGCACGATCCTCGAAATCAACGCGAGTCCTGAACGCCTGGACTTGAATGATCTGAATGCGCGCCGCGCGCTGGATGTCGGCTGTAATCTCGTTATCTCCACTGATGCGCATAACTCGGCGATGCTCGGCAACATGCATTATGGTGTCGCCATAGCGCGTCGAGGGTGGGCCACGGCTGATCGAGTGGTGAATACCTGGCCGTTGAATCGATTGCTTAAATATGTAAGCCGATCGAATCTCGAAAGTTGAAGCGCAGCTCCGACCAGCCTATTCAGGCGATACAGATCTCAGGTAGACTCAGTCGATTGCAGATTACAAGCAGGGGCGGCTCCCACGCCGCCGGATACGTGGGCGTTGGAGCCCGCTCTGCTCTAAAACTGTGATCGATTGAGACTATTGCACTGCACTGAAATTGCGCAGCTGATGATTTTCAGCATACTTTGCTCTAACGCGAACAGGAGGCTCCCATGCGATTCGGTATTCACAATCCGTCGTGGCTGTTTGGTTCCGATCAATACGAGATCTTTGAAGAAGTGAAGCGCAAGGTCCAGTGGGCCGAGGTAAACGGTTTCGCCTGGTTCTCGGTGATGGATCACCTGATCCAGATTCCGGGTGTGGGCCAGCCCGATGAGCCGTTCATGGAAGGTTGGACGGTGCTATCGGCGCTGGCCGCGGTAACAAGCAGGATTCGATTGGGGACGCTGGTCTCATCAGTGGCGTATCGCAATCCGGCGCTGCTGGCAAAGATGGCGACGAATGTCGACATCATCAGCCGCGGACGACTGACCTTCGGGTTTGGCGCGGGTTGGCATCAACCCGAGTATCAGCAATACGGCTGGGAGTTTCCTGAGAAACCCGCGCGCCGCATCCGCCAGATGGAAGAAGCGATTCGCTTGATCAAGACGATGTGGACTGAACCACGCGCGACGTTCCACGGCAAATATTTCCACGTCGATAACGCGATCCTCGAACCGAAGCCGGTGCAGAAACCTCATCCGCCGATCATGATCGGTGGCAGCGGCGAGCAAATGACGCTGCGCGCCCTGGCGCGAGTCGGCGACGCCTGTAACATCTTCGGTGATCCCGACACGGTCAAGCATAAGTTCGACGTGCTCCGCCAACACTGCGAAGTGGAGGGGCGTGACTTCAACTCGATCGAGCGGACGAATCTCACCAGCGTGCTGATCGCCCGCAGTGAAACCGAGCTGAAAGCCAGGCGCGATCGACTGGGGGTGCCCGATCAATTCCGGGGCCTTGCGGCCACCGTGCCGCAGGCCGTCGATCTCGTTGGCCGCTTTCAAGACGTAGGCGTGCAAATGGTTATCAGCAGCTTCGTCAAGAACGATCGAGAGACGATGGAGCTGCTGGCGAGCGAGGTCATGCCGCACTTCAAAGATTGAGCGCAGCGAGTAGACCGGAGGCAACACTGTTTAGATAAGCGTAGTTTAGCCCACCTGCCCTGCGCGTTCTTTGCAGGGTTGTGGGCGGGCACGCGCCTGGCGGCCCACCAACCTTCCGGCGGAA
>JADGQE010000321.1 GCA_017882055.1 Thermoflexales bacterium | reverse complement strand
CGTCGCACGGCGGTCGGGACTGGGCAAGATGCTGCGCACAGCCACTTACACTTTCGAACATACGCCGCTGAAGTTCTTCGGCCTGTCGCATTTTCTGGTTATCGAAAAAAGTTGACTCCCTGTAGCTACTCAGGCCAACTTCAATAGTCCACAGACCCTTGCACTGCCGCTGCCCGTGCCCCACGTTCCACAAGAACGTGGGTGGGCCGCCAGGCGAGGGCAAGGGTGGCGCAGATTTCGCAGATGAAATTTAAAAAACAGCAGAGCTGTCGCTCCGTCTCTCCAGCCCTCTTGTCATCATCCTTGCACAAAACCCGGCAAGCGATTAAGATTGCCGCACTTCCATTACATCGAGGTATAGCCGTTTGAACCACAACCCTCAAGTTCAAGTTATCCTGGCCCGGCGACAGCGTCAGCGCAGCAAGCAGGGCAAAGGCAAGACACTCACCCGTGTCATCGTCATCGCGATCGCGGCGATCATGCTCAGCTGTATGCTCTTCACCACCACCGGTATCGGCGGGGTGGTGGCCGTCTATCTCAGCTTAACGTCTGATCTACCCGATCCAGCCCAACTCGCCGCGCGCTTCACCCAGCAAAACCAGGATTTCTTCGAGACCACCAAGATTTACGATCGAACCGGCCAGCGGTTGCTGTACGAAGTCATCGATCCGCGCGGCGGCGATCGCCAATGGGTGTCGCTCGACAAGATTCCGCTCCAATGCCGCGAAGCTGTCATCGCGAATGAAGACAAGAGCTTCTATGAAAATCCCGGCTTCGATCTGCGCGGTGTGGCGCGCGCGTTCGTCAGCAACTTGCAGGGCGGCTCGGTACAGGGCGGCTCGTCGATCACGCAGCAGATCGTCAAGAATAATCTGATCGATCCCGAGGAACGCACGATCCGCGAAGGCCTTGCCGGTTATCAACGCAAGGCCAAAGAGATTTTGCTCGCGGCGGAAATCGGCCGCCGCTTCTCCAAGGATCAGATCCTGGAGTGGTATCTCAATACCAACTTCTACGGCAACCTGGCCTATGGTATTCAGGCCGCGGCCAAAGTCTATTACAACAAGACCGTCGATCAACTCAATCTGGCCGAATGCACGATGCTCGCGCCGATCCCACAGTATCCCAGCCAGAACCCGATCGATAATCTGCCTGAAGCGAAAAATCGCCAGGCCCTCGCGCTCGAGGCGATGCTGCGCGACGGGTACATTTCGGCTGAAGAAACCGTGGCCGCCAAAGCCGAGCCGCTCAAGATCGGCGGGGGTGTGCCGGAGCGCTTCGATATTCTCGCGCCGCATTTTTCCGTCTACGTTCGCAAGTGGCTGGAGGATAAATTCGGCCCGGAAACGGTGTATCGCGGCGGGTTGAAAGTTTACACGACGCTGGATCTCGATCTGCAAAACTACGCGCAGGCCGCGATCACCGATCAGGTCAAGAAACTGACCGCCGAAGATCACAATGCCAACAACGGCGCCGCCGTGATGATCAAGCCGGATACCGGCGAAATCCTGGCGATGGTCGGCAGCGCCGATTACTGGAACGATGCGATCGACGGTAAATACAACGTCGCGATCGGGCAGCGCCAGCCGGGCTCATCGTTCAAACCTTTCACCTACATCACGTTGTTGTCGCAAGGCGTGCCGGCCTCGCATGGTTTCCTCGATGTGCGCACCGAATTCGCACAGCCCGGCGCGAATCCGCCGGTGTATGTGCCGGAGAATTACGATCGCCAGTATCACGGCTACGTGCGGATGCGGCTGGCGCTGGCGCGGTCATACAACATCCCGGCCATCGAAGCGATCCAGCTGGCCGGTGTCGATAACGTCATCCGTACGGCCCACAAGCTGGGCATCACCACACTCGATCGCGGTCTTGCTTTCTATGGCCTGGCCTTGACGCTCGGCGGCGGCGAAGTCAAACTGCTCGATATGGTTTACTCGTTTGGCGTGTTTGCCAATGGCGGCAGTATGAATGGTCTGCCGATTCCTGAGGAAACCCAACGCCCCGGTTATCGCACGCTCGATCCGGCGCCGGTGCTGCGCGTGGAAGACAGCAAAGGCAAGGTGCTGTGGAGTTACACCCAACCGACGGTTACGCCGATTCTCGACGCACGCCTGGCTTATCTCATGAACAGCATGTTGTCGGATAACGGCGCGCGGTGTGCGGCCTTCGGCTGTCCCAATGTGCTCGAACTCGATCGCCCCGCGGCGGTCAAGACCGGTACCACCAACGATTTCCACGACAACTGGACGATCGGCTATACGCCCCAGATCGTCACCGGCGTGTGGATCGGCAACACCAACAACACCTCGATGAAAAACGTGACCGGTATCTCCGGCGCGGCTCCGGTCTGGCACGACCTGATGATGTACTATCTGAAAGGCAAGCCGATCTTGCCCTTTGTGCGGCCGTCGGGGTTGGTGCAGAAAACGATCTGTGATAAGACCGGCTCGCTGCCGACGAAATATTGCCCCACTACGACCGAGTTATTCATTCCGGGCACTGAGCCAACCGCTTACGATACGTTGTTTCAAGCCTTCCTGATCGATCGCGAAACGGGCAATCTCGCCACGGCTTCAACGCCGCCGGATAAAGTCGACGAGAAAGTCTTCGAGATTTACCCGCCCGAAGCCGCCGACTACGTCAAGACGGCCAACATTCCGCAACCGCCGACCCAATACGATACCAACTACGGCCCGCCGCCGAATGCGTATGGCGATGTGACCATCATCGGCCCCAGTGCCTACTCATACGTTCGGGCCACGACGGTCATCACTGGCAATGCTAAAGGCGGCGACTTCAATCACTATCGGCTCGACTTTGGCAAGGGACTCAATCCCACGGAATGGCAGCAGATCGGCCCCGATCATGGCAATCAGTCCGATCAAGGTCCATTGGAAAACTGGGATGTGTCCACGCTCGACGGCCTGTTTAGTTTGCGCTTGACGGTGTTCCGCAATAATGGCGATACGCAAACTTCGATCGTGCCGGTGTCGGTCGATAACATTTCGCCGGCGATCAAGATCGTCTATCCCAACAGTGGCGGCGCGTATACCTATGGGCAAGACGAGTGGGTCAACATTCAACTCGACGTGCAGGACAACGTTGCCATCGGGCTGGTGCAACTCTTTGTCGATGACCAACCCGATCCGTGGGCGACGAGCATCGCGCCGCCTTACGGCAGCAAATGGCTGCTCGATGGACCTGAGAAACTGGGCACGCACGTTTTCTTTGCGCGCGTCTACGACAAAGCCGGTAATATGGCCGAAAGCAACAAAGTCAAAGTGTTTATCGGCGTGAAGAAGAGTCCGTGATCAGGGCACAGGGATCAGTCAATCAGGGATCAGTGGAATGGCCCGTTCTTGCTGCAAGAGCGGGCCATTTGCTCATGCGTATCACGCATCACGTCTTACTCATCAGGAGATCGCTCAATGAAAATTCTACTCACCAACGACGACGGCTATGCTGCGCCGGGCTTACTCGTGCTCAAACGCGCGTTGGAAAAAGTCAGCGAAGTCACGGTGATGGCGCCCGATCAAAATTGGAGCGCCGGCGGTCACGTCAAGACCATGCATAAGCCGCTGCGCATTTCCAAAGTTCAACTCGCTGATGGATCGGACGCTTACACCAGCAGCGGCGCGCCCAGCGATTGTGTGGCTTTGGTGCTGCTCGGCGCGATCGACTTCAAGCCTGATCTGATTGTATCGGGCATCAACTCCGGTCCCAACCTCGGTCACGATGTCACCTATTCCGGCACAGTGACGGCCGCCATGGAAGGCACACTCAGCGGCATTCCGTCCCTTGCCGTTTCAGTCGAAGCGAGTGAAGCCTATGCGTCAGCCGCCGACTTCGCCGCGCGGCTCGCGCCGATCGTCTTGCGGCAGAGCCTGCCGCCCAATATTCTCCTCAATATCAATGTTCCCCGCGGACCGATCAAAGGCATTCAGATCACTCGCCTGGGCCAGCGCGTTTACCACGATGAACTTGTAACCCGCCTCGATCCGCGCGGCCAGCCCTATTACTGGATCGGCGGCGAAGCGCCGACTGGCCTGCCCGACGATGGCACCGATGTCGGCGCGCTGCATCATGGTTACATTTCAATCACGCCGCTGCAAATGGACATGACTGCGTTGAACTTCATCGACACGTTGAAGACCTGGTCGTTGACTAACTGAGAAGAATTGATTCACATGCCGGACAAACCGACGGCCGATTCTGCCAGGCCTCAACCGCCTACCAACTATCGCAAATTCCGCAGCCAGACAGAACGGAACTTGATCATTGGCGCGTTGGTCATCTTCTTCCTGGTAGGCGGCGGACTGATCTGGCTTTTGTACGGCAGCGGGGCAGTGTTGGGTGGGCTGTTGTGTATCGCCGGTGGATTGGCGTTGTTGGGTGGCATCTACTTGATTTTCAAGCTGCTGGAAGCCTGGAGTAAGTCTGATGACGAATAGCCGGCGGATCGGCCACATGGCAGATTGTCGAGATTGTTGTGAGCACACGAGCAGGTAATAGATGCGCAAAAAAACCATCGAGAAGAATCTGAGTAAGGCTCTGCTTGAAGACGGCCCGTTTGCCCAGGCCCTGTTTGAGTTTGAATTGGAGGAGCATGTCGAAGTATAGTGGACCCAAGAAACTAGACACTGAAACGGGCTATTTAAAAGTGTACAATTACCAACATGCGCAAACATTACTCGCCGACTCTAAAAGCCAAAGTTGTTCTCGAACTACTGAAAGAAGGGCGATGGTCTTCGTTTCGGCCACCCTTGTCGGTGGTGGCATGGAATAGGACGCAGATGGACGCAGATAAACGCTGATTTCGACTTTTATCTGCGAA
>JADGQE010000002.1 GCA_017882055.1 Thermoflexales bacterium | reverse complement strand
CCCTCGCAGTGCCGTGTCATTCCGAGGAGCATGCTTGTGCGACGAGGAATCTCTGGTACAGACAGTCACACAGCCTGCCGCGTGAAAGATTCCTCACTCCGTTCGGAATGACACACTAGCCGCGTTCAGAATGACACACCAACCGTTCGGAATGACATTACACATGACTGGAGCATTACATGCTCACCAAACACTACTACGTCTACATCATGGCCAGCCACTCGCGCGTGATCTACATCGGCATGACGAACGACCTGCGGCGGCGCGTCGCGCAACATCAGCAGAAATTGGTGGAAGGCTTCACGCAGAAGTATGACTGCACCTTGCTGGTCTACTACGAAAGCACGGAAGACGTGCAGGCGGCCCTCGCGCGCGAGAAAGAACTCAAGGGTTGGCGGCGCGAAAAGAAAATCGCGCTGATTGAGTCGCGCAATCCTGCGTGGCAGGACTTGGGCGCGGAGTTGGGCTGAGGCATACTGGGTGTCATTCCGAGGAGCGGCTTTTTGCGACGAGGAATCTCTGGCACTGCCGACTAAAAACGTAGCCTGCGGTGCCAGAGATTCCGCCCATGTCCGGCGCACTGCGCCGGTGGGCCGCCAGGCGTCACTCCGTTCGGAATGACACGCCGGTCGCGTTCGGAATGGCACATCATCGCGCGTCATTTGCCGCATCTCGCGCACTGCGTCCAAACGTCTCCAACTGATCGCGCACTTTCTCCACAGCGGTGTACGGCGCGTAGATGCGACGCGTCGTGCTGATGTCAGCGTGGCCGAGGTAGGCTTGTAGCACGTCTAAATCCATGCCTTCGTGCAACAGTTGCTGTGCGCGAAAATGTCGAAAGGCATGTGGCGATGTGCCCTTGAACAATCCCAGCGCTTTGGCCGCTTTTTTCACCACCGACCACAGCGTCCCACGTCCCAGCGTTTTACCGACATCGCGGCCATGCGAAACAAACAGACCAGGATAATCGTCGTCGCGCTCGCGGCAGTAGGCAGCGATGGCACGCTGAGCGTCGGCCGTCAGCAACATGATGCGATCCTTGTTGCCTTTACCCGTGATGCGGATCTCGCTCTTGCGGCCATCAAGTACCATCTCGCGAGTAAGAGACGCAACTTCGCTCACGCGGCCGGCAGAGGCATACAACGTATGCACGATCGCACGCGCACGCAGAATCTCCAGGCGCTTGATCTTGCCGCGTTTTTCGTCCAGCGCGGGCAGGGGGATGGCATCGTAGTACGTCACCATGTTGGGCACGCCCGGATCAGGTTCGCGTCCGGCCTTTGCGACCCGGCGGGTCCCGCGCGCCGCCTTCAAGCGATTGACGGCTTTGCCCACCTGAAAGCCACTCGGCAATCGATCGTTGGCGTCGAGCCAGATCAGGAAGCGCTTTACAGCCGCCAGATAGTTATCACAAGTTGTCTGGGCATACTTTTGTTTGGTTAGCCATTCGTAAAACTTCAATAGCACTGTGTCGTTCAATCGCGCGATAGCATATTTGGGGGCAGGGGGCTTGTTGCCTGGCAGGTATTTAGTTGCAGCAAAGAACTCGGCTAGCTGCCCCAGTCCATAGCGATAAGCGTCGGCGGTTTTCGGACTCGATGCGATGGTGGCGATGAATTGTTCGCCATATTCAAGGTCGGCGACGGTGAACGTCGGCGCTGACGCCAGTGGCATTGATTGGGACGATTTCGACTTAAGCGTGTTAGCCACTTTTCATCCTCGGCGAGGTTCAGTCTCAGGGTAGTTGAGATTGGCAAATTTACCAAATAGGATCCTGGCGCAGGCGTCATAGGCTTGAGCCGCTTCTTCTGGAGTATCGTAAATCGCCTTGAGGTGCATTTGCCATTTATTACCACTGCGACTGACACCCTTGAAGCCTGATGTGTTGTTGCCGTATTTTGATTTATTTGCCCGGTTTTGCTTAGTCGTGGCGATACGTAGATTTTCCCGTTGATTATCGAGGCCAGTGTTGTTCTTGTGATCGACTTCTTCGTCCTCTTTAGCATCCATAATTAAGCGGTGCATGAGAATAGATTGACCATATTCATTGCGTGTAGCATAACCGCCGCTCTTTCGATGGGTCAGGATGGCCGTCCAGTTCCATTGTGACAACCACTCGTAGTCCTCATCATCAACCAGAGCGTAGACAGGTTCCGTGCGATTTGAGGGCCGACCCTTGCCACTGGCGGACAACAAGATCTTCTTCATGTGTTCAAAACTCCTGTTACATGACTAAGTGTATGTTGAGTTTAATACTATTTTCGGGCGCTGTCAAGGGTGAATTCACTTTGATGTAGAAAATCGGCTCATTGAGCACACAACTTCCTTCCAAAACGGTAAACGTTCAGGCAGTTGACCTTTATCTCGCCACCAAGGCACCAAGTTTTTTGTTAGTTGATCGCTCCTTGAAAAATGTTCTTCGCGTCTGCCCATGCCCGTCGCAATTAAGGTGAGATTTCCCAGATAATCCATGGCAATCCATTTGACCATACAACACTCCAGGCAGCCACCTATGGCTATGGCAAACGGCTCAACGAGCCTCTTTTATCAAGGTGCGGCGGCAAGCCTTGCGAATTCGCCCAAATCGTGGATAATACGCGCCATCGTCGGGCACCGACCGCGAAAGCACGTGGGCCTACGACGTTTGGAGTAACTTCATTTCTCGAGCTTGCCGAATTAGAACTTTTGTGCTAACATCGGCGTCAAATCCGAAATCGCAAATCAGAGATCAAAATCACTATGAGCCGTATCACTCACATCGACGGAACACCCACACAACAGCGCAACGCCATTCGCCGCGCCATCGCCGAAATCCTACGCCATCTCAGCGAAAAGAAATCGATCGACGCCGAAGCCAAAGACATGCTGGCCTTCATCGTGGTGGGCTTACGCAGCATGGATACATCGATCGATCAATCGGCCAGCGCGTGGGAAAAGCGCGATTACTACGTCAAAGCCGATCAACTTCGGCGCGAGTGGTTATGGTTACCCGATACATCGAAGCGGCTCGAACAGATCCTGCGCAGCGACGATTGGGCCACCGCGCCGATCGAACTCGCCGGCCTGGCAGCGCGCTTCTCCGACATCCGCATCTCAACCTTTACGAAGTCCCCTACCCTATGGCAAGGCGCGTATAAGAAACTACTCGCTTCGCCTAACGGCAAACGCTGAATCCAACCTTGCGAGAGTTCGGAAACTCTTGCAAGGTTTTTTGTCGCCATGACACGCACGATCCTGCACATCGATCTCGATGCGTTCTTTGTTTCGGTCGAACTGCTCGACAGACCCGATCTGCGTGGCAAGCCGGTCGCAGTGGGCGGACGCGCCGATCAGCGTGGCGTCATCGCCAGCGCTTCCTACGAGGCGCGCAAGTTCGGTGTCCGCTCGGCCATGCCGACCCGAACGGCTTTGCAGTTGTGCCCCGCTTTGATTCTCCTGCCCGGTCGCCATGATATTTACTCACAACATTCGCGCGAAGTCATATCGATGTTATCCGAGATAACGCCCCAAATCGAGCAATTCTCGATCGACGAGGCATTCCTCGATGTGACCGGTACCGAACTGCGTTACGGTTCGGCCGACAAACTCGCGCACTGGCTGCACGACCGTATCCGCAATGAATTGGGTCTCCCCTGCTCGATCGGTATTGCCAGCAATAAGCTCGTCGCCAAAATCGCCACCGAGCAAGCGAAGCCGAATGGCATTTGTCGCGTGCCATTTGGTCAAGAGGCCGCCTTTCTCGCACCGCTGCCGGTTCGAGCCTTGTGGGGCGTCGGGCCTAAAACGGCTGAGATATTGAAGTCGATGGGTGTTGAGACGATCGGGCAAATCATTCAAACGCGATCGGATACGTTGGTTCGGCACTTCGGCCAACGCGGCGCGGCCGATCTCATTCGACGCGCCAGCGGCGAAGATGAATCCCCCGTCGAATCGGCGCAATCGATCAAACAGGTCAGCCAGGAAACAACCTTTACGCGCGATGTGGCAGACGTGTCCAGTTTACGGAGTGTGTTGCTCGAACTCAGCGAGCACGTCGGTGCTCGCTTGCGCGAAGATCAGTTGAGCGCGCGCACCATCGCGATCAAAATTCGCTACGGCGACTTCACGACTTTTACACGGCAGACCACCCTGCCCCAACCGATCGATCTCGATCAGCCCATCTTCGAAACCGCGTGGTCGCTCTTCGAGGCCAATTGGAATCGCCGCCCCATTCGATTGATTGGTGTGGCGGCACGTGGTTTGGGTCTGGCTGCCAGACAGCTCAGTCTCTTTGAGCCGAGAAGCGAACGGATTGATCAACTCACCAGGACGGTCGATCAAATCCGGCATCGCTTTGGCACACAATCACTGCAACGCGGATCGCTGATTCGACCGAGGAAAAAGAAGTGACGCCCTGCCCGCTCCTGTTCGCATAGCCTCTTATTTCTCAAAGAAAACTCGCAAGACGAACATGTTTGATAGCGCATTGCCTACGCGAAGGCAAGCGAAATCAACGGCTATCACACACGCGTGCTATAATCGCTCTTATGCTCGTCGCAAACGAACTCCTCAATCGTCTTTTCCTTTCTGGCCCGGCAGGCTCAGGCAAAACGACATGGGCTGTCGCGCGTTTGCGCGCCCTGCTGGCAGCGCGCATCGATGGCAAGAGCATCCTCGTCCTCGCGCCACAAAGAAGTCTGCTGAAACCCTATCAACAGCTCTTGCGCCAGGCAGATTTACCCGCAGGTGAACAAGTCGAGGCATTAACAATGGGCGGACTGGCACGCCGGTCGGTCGATCTGATGTGGCCGGCCATCGCCGATGATTCCGGCTTCACCACGCTGCGCGCCGATCAGCCGCCAACTTTCCTCACGCTCGAAACCGCGCAATATTACATGCAGAAAGTGGTCGAGCCTTTCGTCGCCGAGAAGCTGTACTTCGATGGCGTGCGCGTGCCCGGCCAACGCCTCTTCAGCCAATTGCTCGATAACCTCAACAAAGCCGCGCTCGTCGGCTTTCCGCATACCGAAGTCGGCAAACGGTTGATCGCCGCCTGGGAAGGTCCGTCGGCGCAGACGATCACTTTTGCGCAAGTTCAGGACTGCATCAATCGCTTTCGCGATTACTGCCTGGCCAACAACTTGCTCGACTTCTCTTTGCAAATCGAAGTCTTTACGCAGCTGCTTCGACGTGACTGGTTCCGCGATCGCTTATTCAAACGCTATCGCCATCTCGTCATCGATAACGTCGAAGAGGACACGCCGATTACGCACGATCTGCTGCGCGATTGGATTCCGCAGACTGACTCGGCGTTGATCGTTTACGACCGCGAGGCGGGCTACCGATCGTTTTTGGGAGCAGATCCCCAATCGGCTTACGCGCTTCGAGCGGTCTGCGATCAACATATCGAACTGACGGAATCGCACGTGATGTCGGACAACGTGCACGCACTTGAAGCAGCGATCGTTCGTTCATTGGCCGACGATAGCGATCTGCCTATGCGAACGGCGCATGGTAACACGAGTAATGCGCTAGCTTTTGGCGGCGGTCGCTTCCATCCACAAATGCTGGACTGGGTCATGAGTGAAGTCGCCAAACTCGTCAACGAGCAACAGATCGCGCCGCGCGAAATCGTCATCCTCGCGCCGTTTCTGGGCGATGCGCTGCGATTTGCGCTGGACGATCGATTGACACGGCACAACATCGCAACGCGATCGCTGCGACCGTCGCGCGCATTAAATGAAGAAGCGATCACGCGCGGCTTGATGACGCTGTCGGCGCTGGCACACCCTGATTGGAAAATGATGCCGCCGCAAGCCGATGTCGCCCAGATGCTGGCACGGTCGATCGACCGGCTCGATCCGGCGCGGGCACACCTGATTGCAGAGCGGCTATATCGATCGCGGGACGGGCAAACTGAACTGCGTACATTCGACAGCCTGCGACCCGAACTGCAAGATCGGATCGGCTATGAAGTCGGCGCAAAGTACGATCGGCTGCGGCAGTGGCTAAGCGATCAGCGGCATGCGGATGCGCCGATCCCACTCGATCATTTTCTCGCCAAACTTTTCGGCGAGCTGCTATCGCAGCCCGGCTATGGCTTCCACGCCAAAATCGATCCGGGACGCATTACGGCGCAAATCATCCAGTCGGCGCGGAAGTTCCGGCAGACGATCAACCCCGACCCGTATGCCGCGACCAATGATCCCAATGTCGGTCGCGACTACGTGCGCATGGTGGCAGAAGGTATCGTCGCGGCGACGTTTGTCGAAAGCCCGTACGCCGAAGCGCCGAATGCCGTACTGCTCGCGCCGGCTTATACGTTTTTGCTTAGCAACGAATCCGTGAGTTACCAATTCTGGTTGAATGCGGGCAGCCCGGCCTGGTGGGAACGGTTGTATCAACCGCTGACGCATCCGTATGTGCTCAGTCGCAATTGGCCGGCCGACAAGAAATGGGCCGACGAAGACGAGCAGGCAGCCCGGCGTGAAACGTTATTACGCTTGATGCGAGGTCTGATTCGCCGCTGCCGGACGAAGATTTATCTCGCCATCAGCACCCTCAACGAGCAGGGTTTCGAGGAACGCGGGCCGCTGCTCACGCTGATTCAACAAGTGCTGCGCGAGACGCCCGGCTAATTGCTGGCACAGGCCCCAAGTTTAGAGTAGAATGAAGCCAGGAGAAGCACGATGAAAACAATTTCGCAACTGACCATTCCGCAACTCGAAGCGCTGATCGAAAATGCGGTTGAGCGCAAATTAACTGAGCTGCTTGGCGATCCCGATAAAGGACTTGAACTCAAGCCCGCCGTCAAAGCCAGGCTGCGCCGCTCGATGGCGGCGGTTAAGCACGGCGAACGCGGCCTCGCCGCCAAAGAGGTTGCTAAAGATCTCGGGCTGAAATGGTAACAACTTACCCGGTCGAATTCAGGCCCGAAGCCCGTGACGGCCTGCGCCGGTTAAGCCCTTCAGCGGCGCAGCGTGTGCTCGATAAGATTAAATGGCTCGCTGAGAACTTTGACCGCGTGCCACATGAAGCGCTCACCGGTGAGTTTAGAGGCTTGTTCAAACTTCGCGCCGGTGATTACCGGGTTATCTATTCGGTTGACAGCGCAGGCCGACTTCTCATTGTCCACCTCATTGGTCACCGCCGCAGCGTCTACGAGCCGCGCTAAACAACCAGCCCATTGGCCTAACCAGGAGCGCAAAGGCGAACGCAAATCTAGCCCTGCGCTCTTTACGTCGCTCGATATACGCTACCTGGCGACTTGTTGCCTTCAATAATCAAAGCATGAATTCAGAATTTTCGATTCAACTCAAATGGGCGCCCGAACATCGCGATAACGCCGGACGCTGGGTGCTGTCGCATGTTTTGCGCCACAAGATTTTCATCGTCACCCTGTTCATCGGCGCAATCGGCAACGCGGCCGGCGCGGCCTTCATGTCGGTGTACATTGGACAAGCCTTCAACGCAGTGACTGCGAAGCCCATCCAGTACGACTTGATCGGCCTGGCTGCGCTGGGCATCGTCGTTTCGCAAGTCGTGCGCGGCATCCTGCAGCTGGGCCGCAACTTCAGCAGCGAAGTCATCGGCCAGCGGCTCGAACGCGATACGCGCCATGAGCTGTATGCCAGCCTGATCGGCAAGAGCATGACGTTCCACGATCAGCAATCGGTGGGCGACGTGATGGCGCGCGCCACCAACGACGTGCGCGAAGTCAACTTGATGATGAACCCCGGCGTCAATCTGGTTATTGGCTCGTTCATGTTTCTGGTGATGCCGCTGGTCATTGCGCCTACGATGCAGCCGACCCTGATCGTCGTGCCGCTGATCTTTGCGATCGGGTATTTCCTGTTGCTGCAACGGTTCTTAGGCCAGCTGCGACCGGCGACCGAGATGGTCCGACGCCAGTTCGGCGGGATGAACGCGGTACTGGCCGAGGCGATCGAGGGCATTGAAACGGTCAAGGGTGCAGCGCAAGAAACCCAGGCAATCGAGAAATTTGAAACGGGTGCCCGAGCCTATCGCGACGCCTATGTCGCTCAAGGCCGCATCGAGGCACGTTTCCTGCCGTTTTTGTGGCTGGCGATTATCAGCGCGGCCGGCCTGGCGCATTCGCTGATCCTATATCGCCTGGGTTTGCTCAATATCGGCCAGGTCATCACCTACAACGGCTTGCTGCAATTGTTTGGCTTCCCGACCTTTCAGACTTCGTTCGCGTATCCGCAGATTGCCTCGGGCCTATCCAGTGCCCGCCGCATTCTCGAACTGATCAACGCCAGGAGTGATCTCGACGAGAACCAGACCGGTTACGCCGGCGAGATGAAAGGCGAGATCGAGTTCGAGCACGTGACGTTTAAGTACCACTCAGAAACGCCGGTGCTGGACGATGTGACCTTCTCAATCAAGCCCGGTCAAACGATTGCACTGGTGGGACAGACCGGCTCAGGCAAGACCAGTATCATCAAACTGCTCAACCGCATCTACGAAGCAACCGAAGGCCGCGTCACCATCGACGGCATTGATGTGCGCGACTGGCAAATGGCGGCTCTGCGCCGGCAGATTTCCATCATCGAGCAGGACCTGTTTCTATTCTCACGCACCGTAGCCGAAAATATCAAGTTCGGCTGCCCTGAGGCGACGCAGGCCCAGGTTGAAGCCGCAGCCCGATCCGCGCAAGCCCACGACTTTATCCTGAAGTTCAGCGATGGCTATAACACCATCGTCGGCGAACGCGGCGTGACCCTCTCGGGCGGGCAGCGACAGCGCATCGCCCTCGCCCGCGCTTTGCTGACCGATCCCAAGATTCTGATCTTGGACGATGCGACCAGCGCTATCGATAGCGCGACGGAGGATCAGATTCAGCAAGCGATCTACAACGCCGCCCGTGGCCGAACGACTTTATTGATCACGCACCGCCTGTCGCAAATTCGCTGGGCCGATTTGATCATCGTGATGCGCGGCGGCAAAGTTGCCGCCATCGGCACGCACGATGAATTGATGGCGAAGTCCGGCGCGTATCGAAGAATCTTTGCAAGATGAAAGGAATGATTAGTGAATAGTAATTCGTAACTGATCGACTTCTTACTCATTACTAACCACTAATTACTGGATACTCATGGGCATGTTTGGCAATTTGAATGCGGAGGCCTATGACCGGAGCTATTCCGATCGGGTTCTGATTGGCCGCATCCTTAGATATTTTCGAGGCTATCGTTCACGCATCATTTTGATCGCCATCATGACGCTGTCGATGGCGGCCTTCGGCGCGGCGATACCGCTGCTGATTTCAAACGGCGTGCAGTCGTTGGTGCAAACGCAATCGGATCTGTATTTCGCCGGACTGGTGCTGGTCGTATTACTGGTAGGGGTCTTGAACTGGGCCGCGAACTGGGCGCGGCGACGGATGACGGCTATCGTAACTGGCGACGTCGTGCTGGCGTTGCGCAGCAATGCCTTCAACGCTTCGGTCAATCATGACCTGTCGTTCTATGATGAATTCCAGACCGGCAAGATCGTCAGCCGCATCACCTCGGATACGCAGGAATTCGCGCAGATGGTGACGCTGGTGACTGATTTGATCAGCCAGGTGATTACGGTACTCATCCTGCTGCCCATTTTGTTTACCATCGAATGGCAGCTAACGCTGACGATGCTGGCGATGACGCCGGTGGTGTATCTGGTGGCGACGAGTTTCCGCGCCATCGCCCGGCGGGTGACGCGGCAGGGCTTCCGCGCCATGGGTGAAGTCAACGCCGCCGTCCAGGAAGCGGTGACGGGCATTCAGATCGCCAAGAATTTCCGGCAGGAGGCGGCGCTGTACGATCACTTTGTCGGCATCAATAAACTATCCTATCGCGTGAACTTGCGGCGCGGCTTTGTGCTGGCCAACGTGTTCCCCATCTTGAATGCATTGACGGGCGTGGGCACCGCGACCCTAGTCTATTTCGGCGGCCAGTCGGCGGCCGCGGGCACCATCTCCATCGGCGCCTGGTATCTGTTCGTTGCCAGCGTCGATCGCTTCTGGCAACCCATGATCAACATCGCCTCATTCTGGAGCCAATTCCAATCGGGTCTGTCTGCGGCCGAGCGCGTCTTTGCGCTGATCGATGCCGAACCGGTGGTTCGCCAGACCGATGACCGCCCTGCCCCGACACTGCATGGTGAAATCGAATTCGCCCGGGTGAACTTCCGCTATTCCGAGCAAGAAGCGGTGCTGCGCGATTTTTCTTTGCATATTCAGGCCGGCGAGAATGTGGCGCTGGTCGGGCATACCGGCGCAGGCAAGAGCAGCATCGCCAAGTTGATCGCTCGCTTCTACGAATTCCAATCGGGTTCGATCCTGATCGACGGGCAGGATATTCGCTCGTTTAATCTGGCCAGCTACCGCAGTCAATTGGGCGTCGTGTCGCAGACGCCGTTTCTATTTGCAGGCACCATCGCCGACAACATCCGCTATGCGCGACCCGATCTCAGCGATGCTGATCTCGAAGTCGTTGCGCATCGTATCGGCGGCGGCGAATGGCTCGATACGCTGCCCGATGGATTGCACAGCGATGTGGGCGTACGCGGCGGGCGGCTCTCGATGGGGCAGCGGCAACTCGTCGCACTGACGCGCGTGCTGGCGCAGCGACCCGCCATTTTCATTCTCGATGAAGCCACCGCCAGCATCGATCCCTTTACCGAGAGCCAGATCAAAGAGGCGCTCGATTTGATCCTGGCCGATGCGACCTCGATCCTGATCGCGCATCGCCTGTCGACCGTGAAAACGTGCGACCGCATCATCGTGATGCGCACAGGCCAAATCATCGAAGAAGGCAATCACGCTGATTTGATCAAACAAGGTGGACACTATGCGGAGTTATACAACACTTACTTCCGGCATCAGTCGCTGGATGCGATAGAGACCAGGCCCGCGATGAAGTTTACTTTGACACCGGAGGACCTGTCCATCCGGTGAGACTGGCGATTATACACAGGGACGATGCCGCGTGCCGGAAAAAGCGCCCGGCACATATACGCTGCACGAAGTCCCCATCTTTTGGGGGAGTGCTCCCGTCAGCGAATAGCCCGCGTGCGTCTTGTTGTCCATCGCCAGCAAAGGGCTGTCAGCGGACCGCTGCGCGAAGCGGACAACCCTGCACCCCTGCACACAGCACGCAGGGCGAGCCAGCAGGCAGGGCAGGTCGAATCGAAGCGGATGGCTGCGGAAATGATCTTCCGCCGTTATCCGTTTTGCCTTGTGCTGGGCAGGAGGCCGACTTGTTATTTCAAGCCGGCCTCCCGAATTCTTACATGGGTTATTCAAAACAAACGCGGTGTCTCGTATCTAATGCCTGGCGGCCTGTAACGCCTTAACCTGCGCTTCGATCCAGGGATAAGTCTGCCGGATGCCATCTTCGATAAAGACCCTGGCTTTCCAACCGAGCGAGTAGATTCGCTCGTTGCTGAAATTCCGTGATTGCACGCCCACTGGACCGGGTACATGCTTGATGGCGATCTTCTTGCCTGAGACCTGCGCAACGGTATTCGCCAATTCGTCCACTGTGACATACTGCGGGCAGCCGATGTTTGCCGCGCCGTGCAAGTCCGAATGCATCAACAGATAGATTCCATCCACCATATCACTGACATAGGTGTAAGATCGAATCGCCGACCCATCGCCCCACACCTCGATCGTGCCGCCATCGTCTGCTTCGGCAATCTTGCGGCACATCGCGGCCGGCGCTTTCTCGCGACCGCCCGTCCAGGTGCCCTCGGGGCCATAGCAGTTTTGAAAACGCGCGATGCGAACTTGCATGTCATAGCGGCGCTCATAGGCCATCGCGACACGCTCAGAGTAAAGTTTCTCCCAGCCATACTCGTTGTCGGGATGGGCCGGAATCGCTTCCGCTTCCGTCATCTCAGGCTCGCCGGGTTGCATGTCACGATAAACACACACCGACGATGAAAAGAAGTAACGCGGCACGCCCAACCGGGCGGCCCAGTCCGTCATATAGATGTTGATCAAAACGCTGTTGTGCATGATCTCGGTTTCGGCGGAATGAATGAAGCCCATGCCGCCCATATCGGCCGCCAACTGATAGACCTCATCGAATGTGCCGCCGTCGATCGTCAACGCCGTTTTGCAATTCTCTTCCTTCCGCAGATCGAGCAACAGGAACTCGTCGGCTGCACTCGGCGACCACTCGTGCGGCTTGATGTCCACGCCGCGTACCCAATAGCCTGCTTGCTTGAGTTTTTTCGCCAGGTGGCCCGCGATAAAACCGCCTGCACCACAGACTAACGCTTTCTTCATGACTTGCCTCCACGCTAAAGTCTTCGTATTATACCGGGGTCACTCGTACTGTCAAACAAACAGCACCTTGGTGTGCGCGCAAAACAGGTCAGCGGAGGCGGCTCCCACGCCGCCGTTCAACCGGGCATAGGAGCCCGGTCTGCTACTGGCCCGACAACAATTGCCGCCCACTCGCATTGGCATTTCATCGTCCTCATGTTACACTCAGCCCGCGGGCAGCCTGGACACCCGCCTGCGCGGGTGTGACCCATTCACTTCCTCACCCGTGATGATTAACCCTCAAAGGTCAGCACTATGAAAACATCGATTCGTCACGGCCTACAATCGCCCCGCTTGCCCAAATCGCTGCCAGCGTTTTCACTGGCAGCAATCGAGGATCACGCCGAGTATACAACGCTCTCACTTGCCGATTGCAATTTGATGCAGCAATCGGCCGCCAGCGTGGTTTTCGAGCAAATTCACTTCCGGCGAGCGAACTTCACCCGCACGCGTCTGCCCCGCGCGCGCTTGAGCGATGTGCGCTTCGAGACTTCGGATTTGTCCGGCGCCGATTGGGAACAGACCCGCTTGCGCCGCAGCGAACTGATCAATTGCCGCTTGCTGGGGCTTCAGATCGTTGAAGGCAATTTGGAAGATGTCCTCATCAAAGACTCCACGCTGGAGAACGCCGTGTTTGTCTCGACCGCCTTCAAAGCCGTGCGCTTTGAGAAATGCAATTTGCGCGGCGTCTCCTTCGAGCAGGCCGACTTGAGCGGTGTGATCTTTCAGCAGTGCGATCTGACCAACGCCAATTTACTTGGCGCGAAACTTCAAGAGGCAGATTTGCGCGGGTCGATCATCGATGGGCTGCGCGTCACGGCGAAGGAATTGCAGGGAGCCATCATCGATCGAGTGCAGGCCGTTCAAGTGGCCGGATTGCTGGGCATCTCCGTGAAAGACAACGAGGACACATAGAACGCATAGCGTTGATCTAAGTACGCTCTGGAAAGTTCTACGGGATCCGTCACGCTTCGCGCCGCGCAGGCGTCCCGGCCATACCCCACGCTCCACTGGAGTGTGGGTGGCCCGCCAGGCGTTGCTCTGCAAGGGCGGAATCCGGAGTGACAGAAACTGGACATCTTCGACCTGCACGGGTGTGACATGCTCAATCGATCAGGCTTTGAGCGTAACGCGATCGCGCAAGCGAATGTCGCGCGACGAGCTGCCGACGAGTATTTCAAACTCACCGGGTTCCGCAATCCAGCTCGTGCGAACGGGATCGTAAAAGGACAGCGCCTCGACGTCCAAGGTCAGTGTCACGGTCCTGGTCTCGCCCGGCTTAAGATCAACTTTGGCGAAAGCCTTCAGTTCTTTATCGGGCCGCACCAGGCTCGACTGAACATCGTGTACGTACAGTTGCACGACTTCCTGGCCGGCACGCGAGCCGGTATTCTCCACATCCACACTGACCGTGATCGCATCACCTAACTTGCCTTCGCCTGCGTCGACGACGAGATTGCGATACGCAAAGGTCGTGTATGACAAACCGTAGCCGAAAGGAAACAGCGGCGCGATGTCTTTCTTGTCGTAGTAGCGGTAGCCCACAAACAAGCCCTCACCGTAGACCACTTCGCCGTTCTCGCCCGGGTAGTTAATGTAGGCCGGATTGTCTTGCAGCCGTGCCGGAAAGGTCTGCGTCAATTTGCCGGACGGATTCACATCGCCGAACAACACATCGGCGACGGCGTTACCCGCCTCCTGTCCTGCAAACCAGCCCTCAATCACAGCCGCCACTTTCGAGAGCCACGGCATCGCAACAGGCGAACCCGTGTTCAGCACCACGATCGTACTGGCATTCACCGCCGCAACTTTTTCGATCAACTCGTTTTGTGCGCACGGTAGATTCATATCGGGTCGATCGTAACCTTCACTCTCCCATTCATGCGTGGTGCCCGCAAACACGATGGCCACGTCCGATCGAGCGGCCAGATCGATCGCAGCCTGCAGCAACGTCGGCGAGATCGGCGGCAGACAGCCGAGACGCAACCGCCGCCAGGGATTCGTATTCTCCAGAGCATATTCAACCTTGAATCGATAAGTCCGACCGGCGATCAGATCGATCTCGGCCGTTGCTTCCGGTTGAGTCCACGGCGTGGTAGATGCCGGTCGATCGGCCCACTCATCAATTAACCTCACGTCGTCGATGAACAAACGATACGTACCGGAGCCTTCCAGCCCGAACGTATAGCGCCCCGTGGCGGTAGGGGTAAAGTTAGCAGTCAAACGCGCCGAGAAGCGAAAACGGTTGGCTTTGCTTAATAGCCGATCGGTAAACTCCACCCACAGCCGGTCGAGGAATACGGTATCCAGCGGCTTTCCACCCAGGGCCGCGTCGCCGAATAATTCAACTTTGATTCCGTGCCGCCCAGCCTCGTCTGAGACCCAATCCTTATCGAGCACCGGCAGCATCCGATGCAGCAGGCGGCCCGGCGCGTACTCGACGGCGATTGAATCACCTGCCTTCTGCCGTATGGCATCGATCGGCTTGATCACGTAATGCGGCGTCACGGCAGCACTGCCGCCGCCGATGATGGATGGCTGCTCGGCATTCACGCCGATAACGGCCATCGACTTGATCCTGGCAGCGTCCAAAGGTAAAGCGTTATTCGAATTCTTCAGCAACACAATCGCTTCAGCAGCGGCCTCGCGCACCAACTGGCGATGTTCCGGCCGATCGATCGCCTGCTCCGGCTGTAGTTCAGGCTGATCAAACGCGCCGACTTTCACCAGCACCTTGAGCAAACGACGCACGCTATCATCGATCTGCGCTTCGCTCACTACGCCCGATTTGACAGCCTTAAGAGCATGTTCGCCCATCCAGTGAGCGGGGCCGGGCATCTCCAGATCAAGGCCATTGCCGACGACATTGGGACTGTAAGTGCCCGTCCAATCGGACATCACAAAACCCTCGAACCCCCACTCGCCCTTGAGAATGTCCTTGAGCAAATAGGCATTTTCACTGGCAGAGACGCCGTTGATTTTGTTGTACGACGACATGATCGACCACGGCCCGGCCTCGCGCACTGCCATCTGGAATGGCTTCAGATAAATCTCGCGCAAGGGCCGCTCGGCAACCACCGAACTGATCGTGAGGCGCTCGAATTCAGAATCATTGCATACAAAATGCTTGAGGCACGCGCCGACGCCGCGACTTTGCAGGCCCGAGATATAGGCAATCGCCATGCGGCCTGCCAGGTACGGATCTTCCGAGTAGAATTCAAAGTTGCGACCGCTCAACGGCGAACGATGAATATTGATCGTGGGCGCCAGCAGCATGTGCGCACCCTTGGCCTTCGTCTCATCCGCCAACGCCTGACCGATCCGTTCGACCAGCGCCGTGTTCCAGGTTGAGGCCAATGCAATACCCGCCGGGAAACAGACTGAGGCTGCTCCCAGGTATCCTTCCGCACCGCGCGCACCATTGGGGCCATCCGTCACTTTAAGGACCGGAATGCCCAGGCGTTTGATCGGCACGGTGTGCCACAAATCCGCGCCCGCCAGCAGCGACACTTTTTCTTCCAACGTCATTTGAGCGATGAGAGTTTCAATATCCGGAGCCATGATTTCCTTTCGAGTTTCACAATGATTTTGTACCGTGCTTCACGCTACTTCCTGGCAAGATCCTTAGCAGCCTGTAACAATTCGCGGCTTTCCGCCAGCCAGGTATTTGGATTCGTCGCCTGCTTGAGGTAACGAATCACGCCACCCTGATCGATAATCACCGAAGCCGTGCGCTGAATAACGAACAGGGTTTTCTCCAAACCGAATTGGTGATACACATCCCGATCGACATCCGCCAGCACCGGGAATGGCAATTTAAGCGACTCCGCATATTTGCGAGCGCGCTCCGGCGTATCGCCTAAGATCACCACTACTTCGGCGCTGGACGCTTTGAATTCAGGGTAGAGCCGGCCCAACTGGCCGGCATGCACGCGACACTGCATTCAGTTGAACTCGCGCACGAAGAACAACACCACGCACGATTTTCCGGCGTAGTCGGCCCATCCGATTTCGCCGCCGGTGTTTGCCGGCAAACGAAAAATCGGCGCGGGCGATCCGATCGTTATTTCCGGCGATTGGCTCATCAAGAATGTGATTTCCTTTCTGGGTTATTTCCGACCAGCGAATGAGACCTGCCTGACGCTTATCGACCTGCAAGTGCCGCTATTGTATCACCGACGCGGTTGAAATGCATTGAGCAGGCTGCCCGGCGGCCGGACGAAGTCGATTAACCGGCAGAGCGAGCCTCTCTGATCAATCAGGGGGTTGCCAAATACCGCGCCTGATCATACAATTAGGGCATCACTCTTCGTTTAACATCCACCCACATCAACTCAAGGAGCAGAGCAATATCATGGAACACATTTCACTCGGTCGCACCGGCCTGAAAGTCAGCCGCTTATGCCTCGGCACGATGAACTTCGGCCCGCTCACCAGCGAAGAAGATTCATACGCGATCATGGATCGCGCACTGGAACTCGGCATCAATTTTTTCGATACGGCCAACGTCTACGGCTGGAAAATGGGTGAAGGCGTCACAGAGCAAATCGTCGGCCGCTGGCTTCAACTGGGCGGCGGCCGGCGCGAGAAGATCGTGCTGGCCACCAAAGTCTTTGGCCGGATGGGCGAAGGGCCTAACGAGCATCGACTGTCGGCTTATCACATTCGTCATGCTTGTGAAGAAAGCCTGCGCCGCCTCAAGACTGATCACATCGATCTGTATCAGATGCACCACATCGATCGCGAGACGCCATGGGACGAAGTCTGGCAGGCCATGGAAGTGCTGGTCCAGCAAGGCAAAGTGCTGTACGTGGGCAGCAGCAACTTCGCCGGCTGGCATCTGGCGCAAGCACAAGAAACAGCCAGGGCGCGCTGCTTCCTCGGCCTGGTCTCCGAGCAAAGCCTCTACAATCTAAAAGATCGCACGATTGAATTGGAGGTCGTTCCAGCCTGTCGGGCCTATGGCCTGGGCCTGATTCCGTGGAGTCCACTGGCGGGTGGTCTGCTCGGCGGCGTGCTGCAAAAGATCAGCGCGGGCCGCCGCGCAGACAAGGATATGCAGAAAAAAATCGAGCTGCACCTGCCCAGGTTGAAGGCCTATGAAGCGTTGTGCCGCAAGTGGAGTGAGAAGCCGGCCGATGTAGCGCTGGCCTGGTTGTTGCGCAATCCCGTCGTGACTGCGCCCATCATCGGCCCGCGCACGCTGGAGCAACTCAATGGCAGTCTGCGTGCCTTAAAGATCAAATTCAGCCGCGACGAATTGAAGCAACTCGATGCCATCTTCCCCGGTCCCGGCGGTGAAGCACCCGAAGCCTATGCGTGGTGAGACACATCGATGAAAATCTTAGCGCTTGAGCAAGACGTTGCCGGCTTCACAGCCGAGGACTTTAAGCCACATCTGAAAGCGGAATCAGCCCGAGCGTGGAAACTGTATCAGGCCGGCGTTCTGCGAGAACTATACTTCCGCGCCGATCGGCCTAGCGCCGTACTCATCCTCGAATGCGCAAGCATGGAAGAGGCCAAAACCGTATTGAGCACCCTGCCCCTCGTCGAACAGGGACTGATTACATTTGATGTGATTCCTTTGGTCGCTTATCCCGGCTTTGCCAGGCTATTTGCGAAAGAAGAACCGCAGTGAGCAAGCAGGCCGCATGAGAGATCAAGACGCAGGCAAACGCTGGGATATCGGTGTAACGGGCGCCGTCGTGCGCGACGGCAAAGTGTTATACGTTCAGCGCAACTACGAACCTCACAAAGGCACGTGGACTTTGCCCGGCGGCTATGTCAATCACGCTGAAACACTCGACAAAGCGGTGCAGCGCGAACTGCTTGAAGAGACGGGGCTTGAGATCGCCGTCAGGGGCATCGTCGGCGTGCGGACACGCTACGGCGAAAAGGGCGGCGCGGTACTCGTCATCTTTCGGGCTGAAGTCTCATCGGGTGAGCCACACGCCGACGAATACGAAATCAGCGCGGCTGAGTTTTTCGACGCAGAACAGATCGCAGCATTGGAACCGGTGTTCCCCTTATCACGCAAGATCGGTTTGCGAATGCTGAGCAGTGAATCGACCGGGCTAACGGAAATTGACATTCCGCCCAGTTCGACGTCGCAGTGGAAAGCCTATTCGATCTAGCAACCTGTGCTAGTCTGAAAATGCAATCCACGCCCTTGCCCCGCCGCCGCCCCCAAATCCTGCGCCAGATTTTAAGGTTTTGTTCGATTGACAGAGTAGAACGCTTGTGCTATTCTTGTATAATCCTCAAAGTTACAAGAGGTCATGATGGACCAACTGATCGCGGTATGCGGATTGAATTGTTCCCAGTGTGAGGCTTACCTCGCTACCCAGGCAAACGATGAAGCCGCCAGGGAACGCGTAGCCATCAAATGGCAGCAACTCTATAACGCGCCGGGATTAACAGCCGCTTACGTTACTTGTGACGGCTGTGTGGCTTTCGGCGGACGACAGGGCGGCCACTGCGCCGAATGCGAGATCCGGGCTTGCGGCAGCGTGCATCAAATTCCCAATTGCGCGCATTGCCGTGAGTTCGATACCTGCCAAAAGTTGGCCGGTTTCTTAAACTTCGTTCCTGAAGCACGCAACGTGCTGCAATCAATTCGATCAACACTATAGGAGATACAACATGGCACGCAAAAAGAAAGTGGAAGCAGACTCACCTGAAGAACTGACGGAATTTATCGAAGGAGCCAAGACAAAAAAGACCAAGAAAGCCGAGCCTCAAATCGATCCGGGCAAGGCCCGCGCACTCGATCAAGCGCTGGGTACCATCCTCAAGCGTTTCGGCGAAGGATCGATCATGCGGCTGGGCGAAGCGACTCATATGAAAGTTGAAACTATCCCGACCGGTTCACTGGCACTCGATCTGGCCCTGGGCGTTGGCGGCATCCCGCGCGGCCGCGTCACGGAAATCTATGGGCCGGAATCGGCCGGCAAGACCACGCTCTGTCAACACCTCGTGGCCGAAACGCAGAAGCGCGGCGGCATCACCGCTTACATCGACATGGAACATGCGCTTGATCCGGGTTACGCCGCCCTGTGCGGGGTCGATGTCGATAACCTGTACATCTCGCAACCGGATACCGGCGAGCAAGCACTCGAAATTGCGGAACAGCTGGTCCGATCGGGCGCAGTCGATCTGATCATTATCGATTCCGTCGCCGCGCTCGTGCCACGCGCTGAGATCGAAGGCGAGATGGGCGACAGTCACATGGGCTTACAGGCCCGTCTGATGTCGCAGGCGCTGCGAAAACTTTCGGGCGCGATCAAGCAATCAAACACCGCCCTCGTCTTCACCAACCAGCTCCGTATGAAGATCGGCGTAATGTTTGGCAATCCCGAAACCACCACCGGCGGTAACGCACTCAAGTTTTACGCCTCGGTGCGGTTGGACATTCGCCGCACTCAGAGCATCAAGACCGACGCCGAAGTCGTCGGCAACCGCGTCAAAGTGCGCGTGACCAAAAACAAAGTCGCCCCACCCTTCCGCGAAGCCGAGTTCGACATCATGTTCAACGAAGGCATCAGCAAAGTCGGCGATGTTCTGGACATCGGCACCAACATGGACATCATCACCAAGCGCGGCGCTTTCTTCGCGTATGGCGATGTGAAATTTGGTCAGGGCCGCGAGAATGCCAAAGACTTCCTCAAAGCCCATCCCGAGATCGCTAATGAGATCGAGGCCACCATCCGCAGCAATGTCGAGAAGGCTGCTGAGTTGGCGAAGGCCAGCCTGCCTCCCGCCGCGGAAGACAAAGAAGATGAGGACGCGCCGGAAGGTGCGATCGCCATTGCCGAAGCGATAGTCGAAGAGGCCGAGGGTTACGAAGCATGAAGTGAAGTCTCTGCTACCCTATCAGGTAGCAGACGGCGAGACAAATGGCCTTGCAGATTTTGATATTGCGGCTCTTCCGAGTTGAGCGGGAAAAACCTTGCGAGGGGTGACCGCGAGGATAGTCAACACCTGCGGTGCAGTGCTCCCATCGTCCCTAAACCCCTCGCAAGGATGGCGTGTTTCCCGCCGAAGCCGGAAGAGCCGATATTGCTTATGCTTATGAAAGTGTCGCTCGTGCGCTGGCATGCGCCGGCAACACCACCGAGTCTGCAAAGTATCGCCGCCTGGCGTATGAAGCCGGGCACAGCATCCAGGATCGCGAAGATCGTGAACAGTTTCTAAGCGATCTGCAGACAGGCCCCTGGTATTAGCCCGGAATGCTGCGGTTTGTTTGACAGTCTGACACCAGAGCGGTATAATCGGCCCGCAACTGGAAATAGCCTATGGAAATTTCCAGCGCCCCGCTCAAACGGGGCGTTGCCATGTATATCTATCCACGTCGAGCAGGAAGGTTAATAGTGTCCGAATCAGATCGCATTCCACTCAGCAGCATCAAACCCAAGATGAAGTTCGAAGGCAAGGTGACCAGGGTCGAATTGGCCGGCGCACGCTTTGATATCGGCGCCGAACGCGAAGCATTTTTGCACATCTCAGAACTGCAGCCCGGCCATATGGCGACCCGCGTTGCAGATGTCCTGAAGGAAGGCGAAACGGTCACCGTCTGGGTCAAGCAGGTTAAGCCCGCTGAAGGCTTGATCGCACTAACCCGCATCGAGCCGCCGCCGCTCGACTGGAATGATCTGCAGCGCGGCCTGAAGTTGACGGGCAAGATCGTCAAGGTCGAAGACTTCGGCGTGTTTGTCAATGTCGGCGCGCCCAAAGACGGACTGGTCCCCGTTAGCTCGATGGCCAAGACCCGGGTCAACAAACCATCCGATCTGGTCAAAGAAGGCGATGAGATCACGGTCTGGGTGGTTAAAGCCTCGCGCAAAGAAAATCGCATCGGCTTGAGCATGCTCGAACCGGCGGCGCTCGATTGGAATGACATCAAGCACGGCCAGACCTATCCCGGCAAAGTCACACGGGTCGAACACTTCGGCGCATTCGTCGACATCGGGGCCGAGCGCGAAGGCATGGTACACATCAGCGAGATGGGGCCGGGCGGATACGTCGCCCAGGCTTCAGACGTGGTTAAGGTCGGCGAGGAAGTCGAGGTCCGCGTCCTCGAAGTGAATGCGCGCAAGCATCAAATCAAGTTGACGATGAAGTTCGATATGGCCGAAGCGATGGCCGAGCTGGAACAAGAAGAAGAGGTACCCGTGCTGACGCCGATGCAAGTCGCCTTTCAAGCCGCTCAGCAGAATGTCGCGGAAACGCCCGCCGCGAGCAAGACCGGCAAAGCCCGCATAAACACCTCCACCGAACACGAAGATATCTTCCGCCGGACGATTGAACAGCATCGGCAGCAAAATTAGCGCATGTTAGCCACTCACAAAACATCAGCGGGTTCTATCTAACGATAGAACCCGCTGTTCGTTCCAGAGAAACCTTCACCACAAAGAGAGATCACGCCTTTCGACGGCTGCGGGGTGCGGGACGAAAACTATCATCGTCTTCGTCTTCATCATCGTCATCATCGTCCTCTTCCTCGTCGAGGTCCTCCCAATCTTCCTCTTCGTCTTCATCTTCATCTTCGGCAGTGGCAACCTCATCCTCCGCCCACTCGTCTTCGAGACCGTCGACGACGGCAATCTCTTCTTCCTCTACCTGAGAAAACGTCAGGCAGCCTAATTCTTGATCAAGATCGATATCATCGGCCGTACAAAGTCCGCCTTCCAAGTGAATGCAACCTTCATAGTTACAGCGAATGCGCGGCATCAACCACCTCCTACCATCCATCCGACAAGTTCGGATAATTCGACGCGATTATATCAGGAACTATGCAACACGCAAGGTCAAGCCTCAGCCGATTTCATCCGGCCAGTCCAGCATCTGCGCCTGCGCCGCTGAGCCCGCGGGCAATTGCCAGACGCCATCCGGCACGATCACCAACGCATTCGCACGCGCCAGACTGCTCAACATGTTCGAGCCTTGCCCGCCGGTCAGCCGCGCCGTCCAATGATCGCCGTCGCGCTCAACCCGGGCACGTGCATAAGTCTCGCGTCCATCACTCTCGATCGGCTCCAACAAAATCACGCCGACGGTCGGCTTGTGCCAGCGGGTGAAACCGCCCAGCACGCGCAGTACCGGCCGCACAAATTGCTCAAACGTCAGCATCGCCGAAACAGGGTTGCCGGGCAATCCAAAGAAAGGCACGCCACGATACTGGCCGAAAGCTAACGGCTTGCCCGGCCGCATACGAACCCGCCACAGATCGATCGAGCCGTGCGCCGCCACTGCCTCTTTGACCAGATCGTAAGCGCCGACTGAAACGCCGGCCGAAGTGACGATGAGATCAGCCCGCTGCTCGATCGCCTCCACCAGTTTTTCGGTCACGGCGTCCAATCGATCGCGCGCGATACCCAACCGGATTGGCACGCCGCCATATCGCTCGACGAGCGCGGCAGTCGCCTGCTCGTTGACATTGCGAATTTGACCCGGCGCCGGCAGCTGATCAGGTGCGACCAATTCATCGCCCGTGGCAAACAACGCCACGCGTGGACGCCGAATCACTTGAACGCGACTATGTCCAACCGCCGCCATCAACGCGATCTCGGCCGGACGAACGATCGCGCCTGAGATCAATACTTTCTCGCCGCGTCTCACATCGTCGCCCACGTACCGCACGAAAGCGCCGCGTTTCAGCGATCGATGGATCGCCACCGCAGCCGGCAATGGGCTTGCACCACGCGCGCCGTCGTCGGTGTCCTCGACCGGCACCACGGCATCCGCGCCGGCCGGCAGCATCGCACCGGTCGTGATGCGCGCGGCTGCACCGACCGGCAACAACAGATCAATCGGATGACCGGCGGGAATATCGGCACACACCGGCAAACGCACCGGTCGATCGGGCGACGCCTCGCGCACGTCTTCGGCCCGAACGGCGTAGCCATCCATCGACGAGTTATCAAACGAAGGCAGATCGGTATCAGACACGACCTCTTCAGCCAGCACCCGCCCCAGTGCCTCTGCAAGATCAATGGTTTCCGGTTCCAGCCGCTGAATACCGGATAAGATTGCCTGTTGAGCTTCCTGCACTGATAGCATAGGGACTGACTCGATCAAATCCGCTTCGCAGTTTTGTTGCGACTATAGTACACCCACGCTTCGCCCGATGTCAAGCATAGCGTTTGCACGTGTGTACCCGTTTACGCTTCACGTTTGCGGCCAGCCGAGGCCGTCAAGCGCAGCAACAGCCAGGCCAACAGCTGCCCGCCCGTGCCCGCACCCACATTTACGGCGCCATCTTCAGCCAGACGATGAAAGCCGCACCCTCTCCTTCGATTGCCGGCGGGCTTTCCACCGTGATAAAACCGCCGAGCTTTCCGACAATCACCTTGCTGATCGCCAGACCAAGTCCCGCGCCCGGAATCGCAAAACTATCGGCGGCTTTGCCGCGATAGAAACGCTCAAAGAGGCGCGGCACCTCATCGGGCGCAATGCCAGGCCCGCTGTCTTGTACGCAGAATGTGACCCAGTTCCGATCCTGCTTCGATCGAACCGCCGTACTCAGCGTGAGTCGTCCACCGCGCGGGGTATAGTCTAACGCGTTCGCAATCAGGTTCGATGCAATGTGGAACACCATCGCTTGATTGGCAAGCGCCGGAGGCAAGGCCAGATCGATATTCGTATCCAGGCTGAGGCCGCGCTCGGCGGCCAGTGCCGCCCGATCGGCCCACAGATCAGCCAGGAGCGGGTTCAGACTCACAGCCATCAGATGAACCGGTTCAGTGCTGGTATCCCATTCGGAAATCTCAAGGAAGCCGTTTACCAGTTTCTGCAAGCGCTCAGTTTCGTTGCGGAGCGTTTGCAAGTATTGCTCGCGCTTCTCCGGCTTGCCACGCTCCAACAATCCAAGATACAGCTTCACATTGGCGACCGGTGTCCGCAGTTCATGCCCGATCCGCGTCACAAATTGATCTTTGAGGCGATCGAGTTCTTTGAGATGAGTAATGTCATGCTGAATGGCGACGTAAGCCGCCACGCGACCTTCGGAATCTTTGAGCGGGTTGATGGTCAGCGCGACATCGTACAAAGAGCCATCCTTGCGCCGATTAATCACTTCACCCTGCCACACTTCGCCCCGGCGTATATGATCATCCAGATCACTCATCACGCTGTGCGGGGTAAGGCCGCTGATCCAGATGCGCAGCTCGTGCCCCAACATTTCGACCGCCGTATGGCCCGTGAGCCGTTCGACCGCCGGGTTGAGGTATTGAATTTCCTGCTCGGTATTCAGCAACAAGATGCCCTCGCCGGCGGAGTCAAGGATCGCCTGCGTTCGCTGGCGCTCGCTTTCCAGTTCAGCCGCGCGTTGCTCCATCTGCTCGGCTTGACGGCGAACGTTACTGCGCAGTTGATTCAATTCAGCGATCAGTTGTTGTTTGGTTTTGCGTTCGTCTTGCATCTGACCCACCTGTCCAATCGATCGATGTTGTCGCTGGATTATACATTCAAGCCGACATTTGTAAAACGAGTGCCTGCCAACCCGATCAAAAGAAAAGGCCCGGCTCATCACCGGGCACTTCGCTTGCATGACGATCAGGCTTTGTTCTTGAGCGCCTTCAACACACGATCGGGGGTCAGCGGAAACTCGTTGAACCAGATGCCCGTCGCATCTTTCACCGCCGCGCACACGGCCGGCACGAAGGGCAGGTACGGCATCTCGCCCATGCCGCGCGCGCCAAATGGACCAATCGGATCAGGATATTCGAGGATCAGCGAATGAACTTCCTGGGGGATATCGAAGACGGTCGGGATCAGATAGTTACTGAGATACGGTGTCAGCACATAACCCTCTTTGACCTGGAAATTCTCGGTGATGGCGTAGCCCTGCACTTGAACGATGGCGCCTTCGATCTGGCCGCGGACTTGAGCAGGATTGATCGCCTGGCCGACATCATCCGCGCACCACACACGCACGACGCGCACATGCCCGGTCTCAACATCCACTTCCACTTCGACGGCTTCAGCCACGTAGCCATAGGCAAAGTTCGGTTCGCTCTTGCCGGTCTCCGGATCATAGGGCGTGGTCCTGGGCGCTTTCCACGAATACTCGGCAATGGCTGGTCGCTCTTCATCCTGCCATTTCTTCAAAGCGAGTTCGGCTGCGCCGCGAATCGAGTTGCCCGACATGAAGGTCAGGCGTGAGGCTGAGGCGCTGCCGGAGTTGCCGCTGGTCGTCGTGTCCGAAGCAATCACGCGCACTTTCTCGAACGGCACGCCAAGCGCCTCGGCCGCCATCTGGGCCATGGCGCTGTGTGCGCCCTGCCCGCAATCCGCACCGGCATGATAAAGGATCGCTTCTTCGATTTCCGCCGTGCCGCGCAATTCGATGCGGGCCGTCGATTGCTCTGGTGCGCCAAAAGAAAAACCGACATTCTTGTAGCCGATGGCAAAGCCCAGTCCATAACGCTTGGTTGGATCAGTTGATGAATCTTTCGGTGGGCGCTGCCATCCCTGCGAAGGTTTCAATTCCTGCGACGATTCAGTGAATTCAACCTTCGCAGGGCTTTTTCTCCAGCCCGCCTCGATCGCGCACTTCTCCATCACCTGCGTCATGCTGACACCCTTAGGGATCGGCGTCCCGACCGACAAGATCGATCCTTCGCGCAGCACATTCCTGGCGCGCAGCTCGACCGGATCCATGCCGAGTTTTTCGGCCAGCCGATGCATCTGCATCTCGGCTTCGAATTCGCCCTGCGGCCCGCCGAAGCCGCGAAACGCGCCACCCGGAATGTTGTTGGTGAAGATCGAATAGGTATCCACTTTCACGTTGGGAATGTCATAAGGGCCGGTGCAACACAACGTGCAGTTACCCTGAACCTTCGTCGAAGTGTAAGCGTAGGCACCCGCATCGCTGATCACTTCGACTTCAGCCGCCAATAACTTTCCGTCTGATCGCGCACCCCACCTGGCTTTGAGGTGCATCGGGTGACGCTTGTGGTGGCCGATGCTCGATTCTTCACGCGACCATACGATCTTGACTGGACGCTGCAACTTCCATGCCGCCAGGGCGAGGACGATCTGCACCGACATATCTTCGCGCCCGCCGAACGCACCGCCGATCGCCGGATAGATCACGCAGATTTGATCCCTGGGTAATTTCAGCGCGTGCTCGATCTGCTCCTGATCTTCGTGCGTCCACTGACCCGCCACCTGCACCGTGACGCGGCCTTGCTCGTCGATGTAAGCCAGGCCCGCTTCGGGTTGCAAGAAGGCATGCTCCTGAAACGGCGTGTGATATTCGCCCTCGACAATCACATCGCACTTGTCCCAGACCGAATCGACGTCGCCTTTGCGAATGCGGAAGTGCTGAAGAATGTTGTTGGGCTTATCGGGCTGCAGCTGAATCGCGCCGTCTTTCAGCGCCTCACGCGGATCGGTAATCACCGGCAAATCCTCGTAATCGACGACGATCAAATCGCGGGCGTGCTCGGCCTGCTTCTCCGTCTCAGCCACAATCAACGCAACCTGATCGCCGATGAAACGGACATGATCACCCCACGCCTTGTTACTGCCCGGCCCGACCAATACCGGCTGATCAGGCATGATCAAACCATACTCGTTGTTGGGCACATCCTTCGCGGTGAAGACGCCAATCACGCCCGGCATTTGCTCGGCTCTGGAAGTGTCGATCGCTTTGACGATCGCGTGCGGGCGGCGGGCGAAGAGGATCTTCATATAGGCCATGTTGGGCATGACTAGATCGCCCGGATACTTCGCCTCGCCCGTGACCTTGGCCATGGCATCGATACGCGCAACACTCTGACCGACGGTGTTGAGTTGAGGCATAAGCGTTATCACTCTGGCAAAGATGGTTTTCGGATTCGTAATTGTTTACCGAAGTGTCATTCTGAGCGTTTTTTGCGAAGAATCTCTGCCACGACCGGCACTTGATGATAACCGGCGCAGAGATTCTGCCCATGCCCGGCGCATCGCGCCGGTGGGCCGCCAGGCGTCGCTCCGCTCAGAATGACATTCCAGGAAACGCGGTAGACAAATACTCGGATTCATTACGCCGAAGGCTGGATCGGGCCGATCAGCCGCTCGGCGACTTCTAAGAACTGCGCGGCGCGAGAAATTTGTTCGGTCGATCCTCTGTCATACTGCAATCCCCTCTCGCCGGACGTTCCTTAATAGCGGCCCGTGACGATGTGCAAAGCGATCTTGATCCATAAAGACGCAACTCACCACTTCATCAAACCGCAGCGACAAATCGGATACGATCCGGCTGGTCTGCGTAATCTCCTGGTAAGTGTCTACCGTGCCACGCAATACAACCAGCACGTCAATGTCCGATCCCGGCGCGGCGTCACCGCGCGCCTGAGAACCAAAGAGCACCAAATTGACCAATCGTTCGCCGTAGAGTTCTTCGAAGCGACGGTGCAATTCAGTTAGAATCGTTTTTAGTTTCTCGTCCATCTCATCTCACCCGCTGGTCATCGCTCTTTCAAGTATACAACGCTTCGGACAAACGGATCGTGAAGATATTGCGAGGCAGTTGCTGCGCGCCAGCGCGTGCCAGTGAACTGCCGCACGCTTCGCGCAACTGCGGCTGGAACATTCATGGCAGGTGTATAGTGGTTGCATTGCCGAGTGGCGTCCGACTTTCATGCCGGACTTACCTTCACTTCTTCAAGTATGCCAGACTTTGTGAATACAACGGCTCATTCGGATCGAGTTGCGCGGCCTTTTCGATGTCGGCGACTGCATCGGCGCTAGTCGGATCGGCAAGATGCAACCCCCACCCTTGCAGGAAATAACCTGCGGCCAGATCGGGCTGTACCTTCAAAGCCGAAGTCGTTGTAGAGGTCACCCAGTACGTGACTGAATCGGCCCAACCTTCAGCCACGGTGCCCGTAATCAGTGGTGTATCCGGGCCGAAGAGTTGCTCTGGCGAATAGGCACGCATCACGTTCAACGCCGCCGGATAGTCGCCGTAGAAGAGGTTATCAAGCAGCGGGTAAGCCTGGTTGTCGATCTGATCTTGCAGCGCCTTCACTTGCAAACGAATCAAGGCGGCGTCCCAATTCGCAGTTTCATCCGGCGCGTTGAGCGCCGCTGCCTGATCGACTGCGGCTAAAGCCTCTTTCCACAATCCGGCCTGCGCCAGTTCGACGGCGTGATTGATCGATTGGCGCAACTCGGCCGGAGCAGAGTCCGGCAGCAATGTTAGTTGAACCTCAACCCATCGTTGACCATCCCAACGCATCACCGCAAAGCCAGGAAAACGCACGCCGCACGCGTAGCAAAAGACATAGGCATCCGTTTGATCTAATACGACGTCGAGTTGACCGTCACCATTCACATCGACTACGCTGCCCGCGCCGGGGCTGCTGCTGCAGTTCTGAACAGTGTCGGTCAACACGCTGCCATCAAACATCAGCAAATCGTAACAGCCGCCGTGAGCGCCAACACCGCTCTGCACCTCAAGCCAGATGTGAGCGGGATCGATCGCAACTTGCTGGATGCTGTCCGGATCGATGTAGTCGGGCGCTTCCAGATCGAGGCGGCTCAGCTGTTGCCAACCCGTTTCAGTGTGAGTAAAGATCGACACAAAATGATTCTGCTGCGGATCGAAGCTGCGCATCCCATACGTGAAAGCCGCCCACAGTGGTGGCTGGCCATTCGCGGTTTTGAGCGGCAGTACATTGACCCCGGAGAAACCGCCGAAAGCCATGCCCGATGTATCCGGCGTCGAGGTCGGGGGAAGTTGCGCTGCCACTGTCGCAGACAACTGCGCCGAGAGGACAACGACCGAGATCGACGGGGCTGCAGTCGAAGTGGGCAACGGTATCTGCGTCGGCACTGAAGTTACAGTCGCCAGCGCCGGCCGCGCAGTTGCTGTAGCCGGCATCGGTAGTTGACTCGAAGTAACTGTTGGCGCTGCGGTCGGCGCGCCAATAGGCGTACTGATTGGCGCTCTGGCCGCTGCTGATGTCGGCGAATAAGGGATCGCTGCAGGCGCGCCGCACCCCGCCAGACTCAACACCAACAAAACAAGCAATGCTTGAGTAAGATGCTTCATTCTACATTCTACATTCTTCATTTTGAATTCTGCATTCCGAATTCCACTTTTATCTGGGCGCTGCCGTCGGTTTGAGGTAATCCTGCACGGCCCAACCTTCGACGCCGTTGGGGTCCTTCAACTTCCACCACGTTAACTTACCAGCTGTGGTCGGCCCATCGGTCACTTGCAGCACTTCGCCTTCGCCCAGGGTGCGGATGATCTGAGCTGTCGTCGCCGCGCTCTGTCGGAAGTTCACACCGTTTACCACGACAATATACACGCCCCTGGCAATCGTCGCTGGAACATCCGGCGTCGGCGTAAACGTCGGGGCCGAAGTCGGCGTGGGAATCAGGGTCACCGTCGGCCGGATGATCGTCGGTGTCACGGACGGCGTCGGGATCGCGTTGGCAAAATTGCCGACGATCGACTTGCCGGCATAGGCGCAAATCACGACGGAAACGATGGCAATGCCCGTTAGCATCAGCCATTCACGCCAGGATAATTCAGTTTGACCGGGTCGCGGCCGAATCGATACCACCGTTTTTGACTCTTTCGAATTCTGAATCTGTGACATAGCAACCTCATTCAATTTTAGATTTCCGATTGCTGATTTTGGATTTCAATCAGCAATCTAAAATCAGAAATGCCTTCAGGGTGTCGTGCCTGGAATCAAATAGGTCTGCGCCGCCCAGCCTTCCGCGTCGTCCGCCGGATCACGCAGCCGCCACCAGCTCAAGCCATCCGCGTTACGCGGCCCCTCCAGAATCTGCAAGCGCGTGCCATCACTGATGGTTTTAAGCGTCGTCGTCTGCAAGCCCGGATCCGCTCGCAGTCGCAGCGCCGAGCCGGTGCCAGACACCACAGCCGCGCCGCCGATATATAAACCTTGCGGCGTCGGCGATGGAACCGGCGTAGGCCGTGAGGTCGCCGTCGGAACCACGGGCGAGGGCGTGATCGTCGCTAGAATCGCCGTTGGCCGAAGCGCACTGGCTGATGGATCTGTAGACTGTGGCCGCGCCCCGATCAATAACCCGATCGCCAACAACGCGCACAGGCCAAACCCCAGCCCGATAGCGGGTCCCAACCACAATGCGCCGCCCACCGGCCGATACACGCGCGCTTGCACACGTCGAACGGGTTGATTCTCGTGAGTCATGGGACCATTCAATCGAGCGCCGCTTCATCAAGCGCCGCTTCATCGAGCACCGCTTCATCAAGCGCCGCAACCAGCAACGTCACATCGTCATACTGCGGCGCATCGCCCTGAAAGGCCAGCACATCGGCGAAGATTGCATCTGCCAGATGACTCGCGCTCGCCGATCGGTGCTGCACCACGATCTGCTTCAAACGTTGAGCCGTATACGATTGCCCGAGGCGATCCATCGCGTCGGGAATGCCGTCGCTATACAACACCAATCGATCGCCGGGCTGCAAGGTCACGCTGCGTTCCTCGATGGGCGGATCAGGCAGCATGCCGAGGAAACGCCCCACGCCTTCCAGCGTCTCGATCTGACCATCGGCGTGCAGCAACAAAGGCTTGTCTTGCCCCGCACGCACGTACGTTAAGCGCCGATCGGCGAGGTGGATGACGCCGTAGAAGGCCGTCACGAACATATCGTCGCTCGACGACAAATCGAGCAGCAATTGATTGACCGACAGCACGACTTCGCGCGGCGAAAGACTGCGACGGGATTCAGTGACAAACAGCGTGCGCGACACGGCCATGAACATCGCCGCCGGGATACTCTTGTCGGACACATCGGCCACGAGCAAGCCCAGGTGTTGATTGTCGAGTTGGAACACATCATAAAAGTCGCCGCCCATCTCACGCGCCGGTTGGGCGTGCGCCGCAAAAGACAGCCCCCTCACCTGCGGAAACTCCGTCGGCAGGATCGATCGCTGCAACTGCGCGGCGAGTTCCAGATCGCGCTTCAGCCGCGCATCGGCCAGCAGCTGTGCCTGGGCTTGCTGCAGATCGCGATAGGCTTTTTCCAGCGCCGTGTTCTTTTCCTGCAACTCCGCAATCTGGCGCTGCATCGTATTGCGCAGATCGATCTGTGCCCGTCGCAGCAACGTCAGTGCCAGCGCCGGGCTATTGGCCAGCACCTGCTCGAACACCTCGCCCGTGATTTCGATCACATCGGAAGCCGCAATCGTCGTGACCGAAGCCGTGCGCGGCGAATCCTCGAGTAACGCCAGTTCACCAAAGAATTCGCCCGGCCCGCGAATCACCAGCAGACGCTCTTCAGTGTCCGATAGGCGCTGCGTCACTTTAGTCGCGCCCGAACGCAGCACATAAAATGTGTGCTCGATCTCGCCTTCGTGGCACAGCACCGTGTTCGATGGATAGCTCCTGACCGTGGCGAACTGGCGCAGCTTATCGAGATCTTCGCGCGACAAACGCGCAAAGGCGTTGCGCAAGACCAGCGTGGTCGTGCCGATGTTGCCTTCAGTCCGTGAAGTCATAGCCAGCTCAAATTGGAACGGCCTCAATTGTAACTACTCAGCCTCCTGAGCGGAGCGCGGCGCATAGTCGAAGGATGCGGGCTGAGTAGTTACCCTCAATCAACGGTTACGGCGTACAGACTTGCAGCACCACCTCATCGACGAACATACCGGTCCCATCATTCGGCGCGGAATTACGCGCCGAAAAGCGCAGTTGGATAGTCTGACCGGCAAAGGCCGTCAAATCGAACCGCGCCGGCAGCCACAAGCGAGCATTCGCCACAAGCGATTGGTCATACACCAGATAACGAGGCACCTGGGTAGTTGTCAGAACGGCTGCATATTGAAAATCTTGAGTCGTATTGCCCGAATAAGGATAGCGCACGAACGATAGCGTCGCAGTCAACGTGCCGGCTGGAATCATGACGGCCTGCTGGATCGACGAGTCGCCAGTCAGCGTGTTTGCCGTATCGATCGCGCCCACACGCGCCGCGTAGCTGCCACCCAGCGTATTCGTCAGCACCGTACCGGGTGACGGCCAGGAAGTCGGCGTCGTCCAGCCCGATAAATCGCCCGCTTCAAAACTGCCATTGACGATCAGGTTCGAGCAGGTCGACGTCACCGGCGGTATCGGAGCGACATAGTTTTTTGCGATCAATGGCAGAGACACCCTGGAAGCGTTGAGCGAACTCGCCAGGCATCTGCCCAGGTAACTGACGATCTGCGACATCATCGAATTGCGAATCGCATTGGAATAGATCGTTTCGAATGGCACCCCCAGATAGACCAGGCCGCCACACGTCCCGCCGCGATATTGAATCGCCGCCGGGCCGCCCGTATTATACACCAGCGCCGTCGACGCTCCGCTCAATGGATTGAACGAATCAGGAGCATTGACGTTGTACGTGCCGCCGTGCGTGCTGTCATCAAACGCAATGCTGCCCAGGCCGTTGAAGATACTGCCGGACGGAGCATTGACCAGGTAGGCATGATTGACATCGCCGTTGTCGAGCACGAACGAGGCGTGCAGCTGGTTGGTGTAGAATGACGCCCCCTGTCCGTTCGTCACGAGATCGAGGCCAATCTCCGCGCCGCTGAGGAACAGTCCACCGCCGCCGTTCAAAAAGCCAGTGAGTTGAGCCTGATCATTGGCGTTCAGGGCCACGTCCGGTGTTTCCTCCTGGCCCGCGAGCCAATCGACTACGGTGTAACTACTCAGACCGATCTGCCCATCGGATACAACCGCGTGCTGCACACTATCGAATGGCGGCGTGATAGCGCCGGCATGTTGAATGATGTAATCGTAACGGTTCATGCGATTGAGGAACAACCGCATGTCGATCCCCACCGGCGCATCGTATTGCGGAATGGTCATGGACTGATCGAGTCGATCGAAGCCCGCCACAATCAAGATCGGCGCGATGCCCGTCGCAGCCACGCGCGCCGCCAGTACCGGTGTCGGAAAAGATTCGCCGCCGGTATTCACGCCCGTCACACGCACGTAGATCAATTGGTTGGTCGCGAGGCCGGTGAGAATGCAAGTGGTCTGCGCGACACTGATGCCATCCCGCCAGCCGATTCCGTCCGAGCTGATGTACACACGATACGACGTCGCGGCGTCACCCAATACCTTTTGCCCATCCGTCGGGCCTGGCTGCCAGGTCAGTGTCACCTGTCCTGCCCCGCTGTTGCGCACGGCCAAATGTGTCGGCGGCTCAGGCAAAAAGACAAGCGGCACATGAGCCGGATCCATATGGTTCCAATAACGCACCAGGCCATGATAGACCGCACGCGCCGACAATTGATTGAAGCGTGGATCCTTCATCGACGTGACATCGATCGGATTATCGTGAAAACCATTCTCGAGCAACACGCCCGGCATCGTCGACAACAGGCGCAGCTCGCCCAGATCAGCGGACTGCTTGCCTTGATCGGGCCAGCCCGAATCCCAGCCGAGATGAATATCATTCAGCAGTTCCGTGTGAAGGTAGCTCTGCAAGACATCGCTGTCAGGCGTCGGTTGAAATGAATGAATATACGACGTTGTGCCGCGTGCGGTTGTGTTGTAGCCGTTGTAACCATTGGTATGCCAGGAAATATACACGGCATCTTCGCTCGGATCCCTTTCCCATTCGGAATAGATGGGGCGGACGATCACGTCGTTCAATGAATCGACATTGGGCACGCCCACCCACCTGGCATACTGCATCGCTTGTTCTTCCCAGCGCGGCTTGCCGCTGGACGGCGCGCCCTGCACGCTGACATCACCCACTCCGCCGCCAATACGGATGGCATCAGCCAGGACCGTTAAGCCGGGCGTGCTCGATTGATTGCTAAGTCGCACACTGGCCGCCTGCCCGCCCAGGAACGGATATGAGCCGACGAAGCGCCAGTTGCTGTTGTCGCGAGCTTGCGTGATCGTGAGCGGCGTCGTGCCGCCAGCATGATCGATAGAGTAGTGCACATCCACCGTGCGCGTAATCGAGGCAGGAGCAGGGAACCACACATACACCGCGTAGGTGCCCGTTGTCGGCGGCACGAAGGTCCACATGGCTGTCGCCGTAGCCGAGGCCGAAGTCGCCGCCGCGTGATAGCTGTTGGCATAGCCACCCGTGCCCGTACTCCACGAGCCTTGTGTCGAGAAGCCACCACTGCTGTCGTCGACGATCAACATATCTGTATTCATGTCGCGCTCGCGCACCGTCCACGCGTCTGCGCCGGAATTCCACAAGTAGGGCAGCAAATACTGATCGACGACTTCGGCGTTGTTGAAGTCTTCGATGATGCCCTGCCCCGGAGGATACGGCGTAGTTGGATATACGGGACGCTGCGTGTTGTAATAAGAGCCTGCCGAATACCAGTACCAGCCGTGTCCGGCACTCACAAACACTGTCTTGCCACTCAATGCGCCATGTCCTTGAGGTTGACCTGTGATCGGTGGCTGGCCCGAACCCGCCGACGAGGCAGATGTCGTCGGGAGAGGGGCACTGTTTTCCTTGTGTGGCTGCACAACCGGCGGAAGAAACGAGGACAGAGGCTTGAAGGCGCCGGTTGAATCGCGCGCCATCACATCGATACGCAGGAGATCGAACGGAAGAAGAGTCGTGAGGAATTGTTGGTTGGCGTCTTCAACTTGCGAAGCGGTGAGCGACGATAAGAAGGCATCGGGCAGCACGAGATCGATCACCACATCACGATCGGTTACCGACAGATCACTCAATGTTGCTCCATCGGGCAGAGCCGATCGGACTCCGGCAGCACGTTCGTCAGACGTAGGGCCGGATACCAGCGATTGAACCTGCGCTCGAACTTGATCGGTCAAGGTACCGGCCGCCTGTATGCTAATGCGATTGACACAGGCTGCCTGATCGTTGCTGACGAAGCACACCGCGTTGGCCGGAGTGGCCTGCGCCGACGATGCAGCCGGGACAGGTGTCAGCCCCGTACTCGGCGTGACGCGAGTGAGGACGGTCAACACGACCACCAGAACGACGACCGCGATCACACCGGCGCCTGCGACTAACAACACTCGTGGAGAAATTACGTGCAGCATATCGCCTCCATTCCCGGAGGTCATTATATAACAACCCGCGCCAAGATCGATCTTGGCGCGGGTAATATACTCAAATAGAGATCAGATCATGACCTGGGCCACCAGGCGATAGGAGGATCCGCCCAACGGTTCAGTTTGACGGTTGAAATGACGCCAGATTTGGTTTTCCCATTTGGAATATAGTCAAGCTTATGCTTCTCTTTGGTAAAGGCGACCCAATGTGTCCCATCCCAAAAACCCCAGAGCGGCATGGCTGGTTGGTTCTCTACATGAGTTAGCTTCCCCTCTTGGGCTGCTTGCTGCGCGGCCTTAATTTGTTCATCCGTAAATTCGATCTCTAAGATGAGCGGAGGGTCGAACTCAGTCACAGCTACATCAGAATGACGCGCATCAACCACCTCAAAGTTCACACGCGGCGGGTCTGCTGGCTTAAACTCGTCCTGTGGCGATTGGAGCGTTTCAAACGGCGGGATGGGTCTTTGAGCAATTTTTACCGACTTGCCCTGATAAGGA
>JADGQE010000320.1 GCA_017882055.1 Thermoflexales bacterium | reverse complement strand
CCTGCGAAGGCGCGCAGCGAACCTTCGCAGGGCTTAGGAACAATTATGGAACTGCTTGAAAAACTGGCGGGCATTGAAAGCCGCTACGAAGAACTCAATACCCTGATCGTCGATCCGGCTGTGATCGGTGATTATAACCGCCTGCGCGAAGTCGGGCAGGAGCGGACTAACCTGCTGCCGATGGTCGACGCCTACCGGGAGTACCGCGACACGCTGCGTCAACGCGACGAGGCCAAAGCACTCGCCGCATCCGAAGCCGATCCCGATATGACCGCCATGGCACAGGCCGAAGTCACCGAACTCGAAACGAAGATCGGCGCGATGGAAGCCAACCTCAAAACGCTGCTCGTGCCCAAAGATCCACGTGATGATCGCAACGTCATCGTCGAGATCCGGGCCGGGACCGGTGGCGACGAAGCCGGCCTATTCGCCGCTGAACTCTATCGCATGTACAGCCGCTATGCCGAAAATCATCGCTGGAAAGCGGAACTGCTCTCCAGCAGCGAAACCGGCGTGGGCGGCCTCAAAGAAGTCATCTTCATGGTCAAAGGCAAGGGCGCCTATTCGCGCATGAAATTCGAGAGCGGCGTGCATCGCGTGCAGCGCGTGCCCATCACTGAATCGGCCGGCCGCATTCACACTTCGACGATTACCGTCGCCGTGCTGCCGGAAGTGGACGAAGTCGAGATCGCTATTCCCGATAAAGACATCGAGATCGACGTGTACCGATCGCAGGGCGCGGGCGGGCAGAATGTGCAGAAGAACTCGACGGCCGTGCGCATCCATCATCTGCCGAGCGGCATCATCGTTCAATGCCAGGATGAGCGTTCGCAATTACAGAATCGTCTGCGGGCCTTGTCGATCCTGCGGGCGCGGCTGTATGATCGGGAGCAAGCGAAACAGCAAAGCGAACAAACCGCCACGCGCCGATCGCAGGTCGGCAGCGGCGAGCGCAGCGAAAAAATCCGCACCTACAATTACCCGCAGAGCCGTGTCACCGATCATCGCATCAACCTCACGTCGTACCGGCTGACGAGTGTGCTCGACGGTGAGCTCGACGAATTCATCGACGAACTGAATCAGCGCGATCAAGCCGAGAAGTTGCAGGCAGCGGGACTCTAAGACGTGTCGCGTAATGTGTCACTTACTCTTCACGCAATACGCAGTACGCAACTATGATTGAATCGGCCACTTCCGTAAATTATCTCCGTCAAACGGCCATCGAGCAGCTCACAACGGCCGACGTCGATGCGCCATCGATCACGGCTGAAGTGATCCTGGCGCACGCGCTGAACATCACACGCGCCCGGCTGCTGGCCCGGCTGGACGCTTCGCTTGAGCCCGATCAACTTGCGCAGTTTCAAATCGATCTTAAACGCTTGAGCGACGGCGAGCCGCTGGCTTACGTCGTGGGCCACCGTGAATTCTACGATCTGGATCTGCTGACCGATCGACGGGCGCTGATCCCTCGTCCCGAAACCGAGTGCCTGGTTGAGCGCGCGATCAAACTCCTGGCGAGTCACCCCGCGCCGCTGATCGCCGATATTGGCACCGGCTGCGGTGCGATTGCGGTGACGTTAGCCAAACATCTACCACGCGCACGCGTCATCGTCTCGGATCTTTCAGTCGATGCGGTCGAGCTGGCTCGCTCGAATGCGTGCCGGCACCATGTCGAGAATCAGATCGAGTTTCGCATCGGCGACTTGCTCGCTCCGGTGAACGAGCTGCTCGATTTGTTGGTCGCCAATCTGCCCTACATCGACGACAAAGACTGGCCGTTTCTCGCCAGAACGATTCGCGGGCACGAACCGCGCATGGCTTTTCTCGGCGGGCCGGATGGCTTGAATTTGATGCGCCAATTTCTCGTCGCTGCGCCGCGCTGTGTTCGCGCCGGCAGCGTCATCCTGCTGGAAATCGGCGCGTATCAGGGCGATGACGTGACGGCTATTGTGCAGCAATCTTTTCCGCACGCCAAGATTTCAATTGAACCCGATTACGCCGGGCTGGATCGATTGGCCGTTATCGAGGTGATGTAAGACAATGGGTCGATTAGTCAACTGGTCAATTGGTCAACTGGTCAATTAGTTAATTGGTCAATTGGTTAACCAGGTGCCCAATCACCAGTTGACCAGTCACCAATTACCAATCACCAATTGACTACGTGACTACTCAACTTCTTTCTTCCACCCAACTCGATCTGGCCGCGCAACTACTGCGCGAGCATCAGCTCGTCGCCTTTCCAACCGATACGATCTACGGCCTTGGCACGCTGGCCTTCGACGGACCAACCGCGGTGAGACTCTATATCGCCAAAGACCGGCCGCCTGAAAAGGCTATTCCGATCTTGATCGCAGATGTGGCGGATCTCAATCAAGTTGCGATCGACATACCGCCGATCGCGCAGAAGCTGATCGATCGTTTCTGGCCCGGCGCACTGACGCTGGTACTGCCCAAACAGCCGAGTGTGCCTTTCGAAGTCAGCGCAACCGATACGGTCGCCGTGCGCATCCCCGACCTCGATTTGGCGCGTGCCCTCATTCGTTTGACCGGCCCGCTGGCGGTGACCAGCGCCAATCGATCTTCGGGGCCGAATCCGCGCACCGCGCAAGCGGTCCTCGATCAGCTCGGTGGGCGGATCGAGGCCGTCGTCGACGGCGGAGCGACGCCGGGCGGTGTGCCATCAACCGTGCTAGACTGCACCCAGCTCGCGCCGGTCGTTCTGCGCGAAGGCGCCATTGCCGACCACGTGCGGGCTTTCTTGCGCGACACTTTGTGATACAATCGCGCTATAACTGTTCTCTCAAGACACTCAGCATGGAGGCACAGCATGGCTCGACGCGGCACAATCGTTCCGGCATTTATCCTGATTCTGATCGGCGTCTTCTTCCTGCTGATCAACCTCGGCTTACTGCCCCGCCTGACCATCACCGAGATGTGGCCCGGCATCGTCGTACTGGTCGGACTCACATTTTGGATCGGCTTCATTTTCGGGCACGATCATGACGCGGGTCTAGCTTTTGTCGGCACGATCCTCGTCCTGATCGGCGCATTTTTCTTCTTGTTCACGCTGCACCTCGCCTTGCCCGGTTACGGCGTCGTCGGGTGGGGGGATCAGGGCAGACTATGGCCGGTCTATCCCTTGATCGTCGGCGTGGCTTTTGTGGTGTTGTGGATCGCCGGGCGCGCCCGCGATAACGGCGTCCTGATACCGGCCGGCATTCTGTTGATCGTTGGACTGGCCGGACTCAACTTCACCCTGGGCGAAGTGCCGGGCCTGACCGACATCATCCGCCTCTGGCCGGTACTGCTCATCGTGTTCGGCGCAGCCATTTTGCTCCGCAGTTTCTCCCGGCCAAAGACGCAGTAGAAAACTGACCCTGCGAAGGCTTCAGAATGATCTCGTCAAGATCCATACCGCCTTCGCAGGATTTTTGTATCGGCCTCGATGCCAGCCGTTCGATCGCCAGACACCCGACCGGCACAGAACTGTATTCCCGCTATTTGATCGACGCGTTGATCGATCGCGCCTCGGCCAACTACACCTTTCGCCTCTATTTCAATCGCGCTCAGCAAACAGCATTCAGCATTCAGCATTCAGCATTCAGCAATCAGCAATCGGAAATCAGAAATCTTAGATTTCCACGTCTCTGGACTCACGTCCGTCTTTCGCTTGAAATGTTATTACACCAGCCCGATCTGCTGTTTGTCCCGGCTCACGTGCTGCCGATGATTCATCCGCGCCGCAGTGTGGTGACGGTGCACGATCTCGGCTACCTGTACTTTCCCGAAGCGCATCCGCCGAAGCAGCGCTGGTATCTCGATCAGTCCACGCGCTGGCACACGCGCATCGCCGCGCACCTCATCGCCGATTCTGAGGCGACGAAACGCGATCTAGTCGATCGGTATCGCGCCCGCCCCGATCGGATCAGCGTGGCCTATCCCGGCCTCGATCCAGCGCTTCGGCGCATTGACGATGTCCATGAAATCGATCGCGTCAGAGCCAGCTACCACATCGACGGCGACTATCTATTGTATCTCGGCACGCTTCAGCCGCGCAAGAATTTGTCGCGTTTGATCGCTGCCTTGGCGGCCTGCAACTTGCCGCTTGTCCTGGTGATTGCCGGTAAACCGGGCTGGTATTACGAACAGTTGATCAAAGAAGCCGGCAGCGGCGTGCGTTTCATCGGCTATGTCGATGAAGTTGACAAAGCAGCGCTACTGTCGGGCGCGAAGGCGTTTGCTTTTCCATCGCTGTATGAAGGCTTCGGCTTTCCAGTGCTTGAAGCGATGGCCTGTGGCACACCGGTGTTGTGTAGCAACACCTCGTCCTTGCCAGAAGTCGCGGGCGAGGCTGCGCTGCAAGTCGATCCGCTTCAGGTTGATGAGATCGCCCGGGGACTGATACGTATCGCAACAGACGAAGAACTGCGCCGCACGTTGATCGCGCGCGGCTACGAGCAGGCGAAGAAGTTCACGTGGCAAGCCTGCGCCGATGTGGTGCTCGGTGTGTTTGATCGATTGCTTTCACCCTCTGCCACGCACCAGTCCACCAAATAGGATAAGAGGGGTAGCATCGGGCCTGCCCATACCCGACGCATTGCGTCGGTGGGCCGCCAGGCGTGTGCCCGTCAAACGCCGACAAGCGGCTATACTACGACCCGTCAAAGTTTTCGTGGTTGACTACTAGCACGCTGCCTTTCCCGAAAAGGGCGAGGGAACACACCAGACACCATGACTTCTCCAACTTCCATCATCATTCTCGGTATCCCTGTCCATGACGTGACGCCGAGTGAAACGCTCGATCTCATCGGAGGCTACATTGCTGAGAAAACGCCGCACCAAATCTGCACCGTCAACCCGGAATTCATC